>JBEAZU010000280.1:0-3376 GCA_041169945.1 Bacteroidota bacterium | reverse complement strand
AGCTAAATATTTATTGTTTATCATAGAAATAGAACCACCTGCTGAGCCAGCAACATTAAAGTGATTTGGGTTTGGTAGGTCAATTTCTTCTAATCTCCATAATAACCCTGAAGGTGAATTTCCTCTGATTATGATATCGTTTCGAGAATCATCTGTACCTTGCACTCCAGCATAATTAGAGGCCATACGGGCGGGGTCTTGTCTAGATCCTGCAAATCTTTCTGTTTCTGCTACACTAAATGTTTTAGAACTAATATTGTTTAAATCTAAACCATTTTCTTTTGAATTGGCTTTGATAACAACTTCTTCTACTTGTATAATCTGCTCCTCCATTTCAAGATTTAAAACGCTTTCTTTTCCTGAAATTACTATAATGTCGCTAATTACAACTTGTTTATATCCTATTAAACTAAAAGTTAAAGCCCTTCTTCCAACTGATATTTTTTCTATTTTATACAATCCATTTGTATCACTTCTGGTATAAAAAATCCCTGAAGAATCACCTTTCATTTTTACAACTACTCCTGGTAAGCCTCTACCTGTTTCTTTATCGGTAATTTTACCTTTAATGGTCTGGGAATAATTTTGTGCATAACAAAAATTAAAAAATGTAAAAAGCAATAATGTGAATAGTAAATTTTTAAATTTCATAATTTCCGGTTTATGTTGAACTTGTAAAGTTAATATTTTATACAATTTAATTTAAGGTGTGTTGGTTAATATTTTGATGCTAGATGATTTTTTGTGGGTAGAGTTTTAACCCAACTTGCAGTAATCAGTATTTAAAATTCTGATTACCTGTTTTTTAATGTTTTGATGTGGTGTTTTCAGGACTACAAATTTATGTCTTTGTGTGTAATTTATGGCTTCATAAATTGCGGTTAATTTAGGTTCGGGTACGGAGTATGTTCGTTTTTCAATCCAGTGGTAATCTACTTTGGGGTAATGGTGGTAACCATTTTTTTGTGTATTGCCTATTCTTACAATTTTGCTCCAGTAATGGTTTTTTACTGGGCTTTTAGTTGAATACTTACTGTATTTGCGAACCAATAGGCCACCCTAAATCTAAATGTGTCATCATCGTTTTGGTGATAAATAGTACGTAAATCTAAACCTGTTCTCAAACAGCTAAAACTTGATTCTATTTCCGACGGAGAATTTACCAGCTTATTGCAAAACAAGCCATGATTTTATCCAACAAATAGTATATTTGAGCTTCCATTTAGATGTAGCCAACCATGTCCACTCAAAATATATTATTACAGTCCGATTTTAATACCCCTTTTAATACCATTCCATTTCAACAAATTACCCTTGCTCATTTTAAAGAGGCCTTTCCTGTTTTAATTGCCAATGCCAGAACCGAGTTTTTGGCCTATTGTGCCGATCAAAGTGTAAATACTTTTGCCACTGTTTTTGATGTAGAAAGTCCAGAACAAGATAAATTAGATTTGTGTGCTAGCATATTCTTTAACCTCAATTCTTCCGAATCGAGCAAAGAAATGCAAGTATATTCTCGAGAGGTGATTGCTGATTTAACTTCATTTGGTTTAGAGAAGAGTTTGAACTTGGATAATTTTAAAAGGGTAGAAGCGGTGTACAACGCTACCGATCCACAAACCCTGACCTCTGAAGAAGCTCGGTTGCTTCATGATGTGTACAAAGGTTATCTCAAAGGAGGGATTAATTTGCCCGAAAAAGAAAAAGCCATTTTAAAAGAATACAGTGAAGCCTTGGCAAAACTTAGTCAGGAATTTGGCGAAAATGTGCTGAATGCCACCAATGATTTTCAGTTTATTGTTGCCGATGCACATGATTTAGAGGGTTTACCTGCCGACGATATTGCTTCGGCTAAGCTTGCCGCAGAGGCAATTGGGCAAGCCAATGCTTGGCTATTTACAGGGCAATTTACGTCTTATTTTGCCCTTGTCAAATATGCGAAAAACAGAGCGATAAGGAAACAAATCACCGAAGCAATAGGCTCCAAAAATAGTGTTGGCAAATACAGTAACCAGGATATTATTAAGAAAATAGTGAACCTGCGTATTCAAAAAGCCAATTTGCTCTCCTACCCAAGCATTGCCGCCATGATATTAGAAAATCGCATGGCAAAATCACCGGAGAATGTCAAAACATTTTTGCATGATTTTGAGTCTCCAGCGAGGGCCAAAGGGCAGGTTGATTTTGAAGAATTGAAGGCTTTTGCATTTGCCTTAGACGGGATTAGTGATTTTCAATCGTATGATACGGCCTATTATAGTGAAAAACTTAAACAAGAAAAATTTAGCATCAATACTGAATTGTTACGACCTTATTTCTCTTTAGAAAAAGTGGTGGCAGGCGTATTTGAATGTGCTAAAAGATTATTTCAATTAGAATTTGTTCCTAATAAAACGATAGAAGTTTACCATCCTGACGTGACGGCGTATGAGGTGAAGAAAACGGATGGTACTTATGTCGGTATTTTTTATGCCGATTTTCATCCTAGAGAAGGGAAAAAAGCCGGGGCATGGATGACGTCTTTCAGAAATCAATATATCCATAAAGGGTTGGATCATCGACCACATGTGAGCATTGTGTGTAGTTTTACCAAACCAACACCAGAGAAGCCTTCTTTGTTGGCCTTTTCAGAAGTAACCACTTTGTTTCATGAATTTGGTCATGCTTTACATGGCTTATTGGCCAATGGGAAATATGCGTCTATGTCAGGCACTTCTGTTTTGTGGGATTTTGTGGAATTGCCTTCTCAAATGTTAGAAAATTGGTGTTACGAAAAAGAATGCTTGGATATTTTCGCTGCCCATTATGAGACAGGAGAAGCCATTCCTACCGAATACATCGACCGTATCAAAAAAAGCGCGACATTTTTGAGTGGTATTGCTACGTTACGTCAGGTGTTTTTAGGTAGCTTAGACATGGCTTGGCACAGTATGGAAGCGCCTTTTGAAGGCGATGTAATGGCATTTGAAAATGCCATCAATGAAAAATTTGCCTTTACAGAACGCTTGCCGAATGAGTGTATGAGTACTAACTTTTCTCATATCTTTCAAGGCGGTTACACTGCGGCTTATTATTCTTACAAATGGGCTGAAGTATTGGAAGCCGATGCTTTTGAGTTGTTTCAAGAAAAAGGCATTTTTAATGCTTCCGTAGCGCAATCGTTCGAACAACATATTTTAAGCAAAGGCAATAGCGAATCACCAGAGGTGTTGTTTGAGCGTTTTAGAGGACGTGCAACCAATAACAAAGCCTTGTTGAAAAAATTAGGATTTGGGGAATAACGCTTGGCCTGCATATAAAAGCAGTCTGGTGTTTTTAGGACGATAGTCCTCGTTTACAACGAGGATTTTAGAGATTAACGTTTGCAACGTTAATT
>JBEAZU010000279.1:0-6106 GCA_041169945.1 Bacteroidota bacterium | reverse complement strand
TCTTGCTTTGGCATTGCTGAGGCGGTGGTAGTAAAAGAAAAAGCAGCGCCGGTGGCAAGTATAAGCAATACGGGAAGCAATAATGCCTATTGTGAGGGCGATAAGGGAATTACCTTAAGCGCACAATCTATTGCAGGGGCAAGTTATGAATGGTTGTATGGGGGAAATAAGGTGGGGACTGGTTTAACTTTTGCCAATGCTCAGAAAGGATTTTGGCTATTGAAAGTGACTGTGGAGGGTTGTGCCGATACAAGCAATGCATTTCAAGTATTGGAAAAACCGCTTCCATTGGCCGCATTTAGCGCTGATTTTAGTTCGTATTGTGCCAATGCTGCAGGGGTAAATTTTACTGCTACCAATGCTGGGGCTGGGGCAACCTATGAATGGTTTTGGAACGCTGTTGTTCAAGGTTCTCCTAGCTCAAACCTTGTGTTGACCCATGCGATGGCTGGGGATTGGCAATTAAAAACTTCGCTCAATGGTTGCGCTGCATTATCTTTCGTGAAAACCATCACCCAAGATACTTTACCCAATGCTCAAATTACCAATGTGGGCAACGAATTGCAATATTGTCAATATACCAATGGGGTAACGCTAAAAGCAAAAGACCAAGGTGTTGGTAGTAAATACGAATGGTATAAAGACCAAGTATTGGTAAGTACCACTACTACGCCTATTTTACCCAATGCAACCAAAGGAAATTGGGCAATGAAAGTGAGTCATCAATGCGCTGCGATGACCCCTTCTTTGATTCCGGTAACGGAAAAACTTTTACCACATGCGGCGATTACAGCGCTTCAATCTTCGTACTGCGAAGGAGGTATTGGCGTAGTTTTAACGGCCAAAGCCGTTGCGGGGGCGACTTACCAATGGTTTATGGATGGTCGTTCTCTTGGTGATAATACCATTCATAATGTTTATTCCAATGCTTTAGCGGGGAGCTATTCGGTTAAAGTGACTGCCGACGGTTGCGATTCTTTGTCGACTTTAACGCTTATAAAGGTAAATGAATTGCCAAAAGCCTTGGTCAGTGGGGTGAAAAATATTTGTCAAACAGGAGGGACCATGGCCAATCTCAGCATTGATTTTAGTGGTACATCGCCATGGACATATACGTATCAATATCCCGACGGGAAAATAGAAATAGCTAAGTCCACTATTGCCCAGGCAACTATTTCGGGTGCGAAGGAAGGAATTTATAAAGTGCTTTCTGTGAAAGATGCAAACTGTGAAGGTACCAGTGAAGGTTTTGGAAGAGTTCAATACATCGCGGCTCCGGTCATCGCAAATGTTACCAGAACTTGTTTGCCAAGTGCCAGTGCTTTTGTGGTGAAATTTGACATTAGAAATGGGGAGGCAAGCACTTATGCCGTAAAAGGTTGGACAGGTCAATTGCTTGGGAATGTATGGACGAGTGATTCTATCAATGAAAACACGACGGCTATTTTAACGATTACTGATGCCAATCACTGCAATCCTTTGGTGCAATCGTTCAGTAAATCTTGCTCTTGTGCTGCCGATGGCTTCATGTCGGGTGGTGGCGAAATTTGCAATGACAAGGTAAGCAAAGCTCAAATCGAGATTGCTTTACAAGGCCAAGCGCCTTGGGAAATAGCCTATTCCGTAGACAATGGCAGTTTAATCAAAGTGTCGGGTATTTTGGCCAGTCCTTATGTGGTGTCTACCAGCCAAAACAGCACATTTTTACTGCAACAAACACGCGACGCCCATTGTCTTGGCTCCTCCAATGGTAGTGCAAAAGTGGTTTATCTTCCTTCCCCAAGTGCGGTAATTACTGGTCAAAGTAGTGTGTGTAAAGGGCAAGATTTGGCTCATTTGCAAATTAATTTTACCGGAACTGCCCCATGGTCTTTTGAGGTAAATACTCCTAAAGGAAATGAAACAGTTACGAATGTCGTCAACAATCCATTTGATTATACCCCTTCAGCGATTGGTGAATATACTTTGGTGAAAGCAAATGATGCCCATTGTGCTGCACCTACGGCAGGTCTTGTTGGCTTGGCCAAAGTGGAGGCGTATATTCAGCCCGACACGAGTCGATTGAAGGTGTACTGCGACAATAGTGATCATTATTATATAGAAATGGCCTTGGTAAATGGCGATGCCAATACGTATAAAGTGGATGGGGTTTTTGGAACCTTCACCAATCAAGTATGGACAAGTACCCTAATTCCTTCAGGAATTTATACTACTTTGACTGTATCGGACCACAAAACTTGTACACCAATGGTGATTTCAGGGATTACGAAAACTTGTATTTGTCCGGCAAAAGCAACCTTGACAGGCCGAAAAATTTACTGCGATGATAGCCTCAAAGCCAGTGTGCATATTGCATTGGAAGGTACTGCCCCATGGGATATTTCTTATAGGTTAAATGGGGGAACCTTGGTGCAAACAAGGTCAATTGATAATACTTTGGTGGTTAACCATATCGATAAAACAAGTGGTTTTTATTTGGTGAGTGTCAAAGATGCCAAGTGTTATGGCACAACCAGCGGAGAAGGGTTGATTGTGGTCAATCGATTGCCAACTTCAAACCTAAGTGGTGGAGGTTTGGTTTGTGAAAATTCACCTGCGCACATGTTGTATATGAATTTTACTGGCACACCTCCTTATCAATTTATATATACCGATGGCAAAAATAGGTTTGCCGAGGTAAGCAATGATGGGCTTTTTCAAATCCAAAATCCTGCAGATGGCGACTATGCCATCATTGGGGTTACTGATGCCAATGGCTGTGTGGCTTCACAAATGAGAGGCGAAGTGCATGTGGAAGTAAGGAAGTTTAGTGCTATCCATTTGGCTGGAGATACCAGTATTTGTCAAGGGGCTGAGGTACCTATTTCGGTAAAATTCGATAGTCAAGCACAAGCGCCTTATACCCTTACTTACGATGGTGGAAATGGATTTGAGATCATCAACCACATCACGACTAATCCTTATCAAATTACCATTCATCCAAAACAAAATACCTTTGTAACACTTATAGAAGCAAAAGACAAGTTTGCTTGTGTAAAAAAAATCTTTGAAGATTCTGTAAAAGTGCAAGTAAGCCCTATTCCTTATTTGAAAATAATAAATACGGCGCCTACTATTTGTAGTGGTTTGAATACCGAAATTCGTTTGGTTTCTACCACCATCGGTACAGAAAATTCTACCAAGTTTCAGTGGAAGGCAAGCAGTACAAGCAAAATTGCTGGCTTGATTTCCGCTGCAGAAGGCGATACGATTCGTCAAACGTTGGTGAATAATGGAACAAGTTTGGCTTCAGTTATTTATACCGTACTGCCTTATACCACTACTGCACAACAACTGGCTTGTTATGGCGATCCCGCGAAAACCACGGTGTCGGTGAGAAGGGCTACTTTGCCCAATTTAGGGCCAGATACCAAAGATGTTTGTATTGGAAGTGTACTTCATTTACAAGCTGGGGATTTTGTGGGAGGTGATTTTACTTGGTTGGTTAATGACAGTTTGTTGCCTCAAACTAATGGCGACATGGCGTATACGGTTACTTCAGGTCGTTCAATAGTGATGGTGAATTATGTGGATATTTGCAATACTCCTCATGCTGATACTTTGCTTATTGATGCTAAAATGCCCGTGTCGGTTTCGTTCACAAGCACTGATACTTGTGTAGGGATGAGTACACAATTTACGCCTGTTGCTTTGCAAAGTGAGGCCTCTATCGATACCTGGACATGGAATTACTTGAATGTTGGTACTATGCACCAAACCACGGACAATAATCCTGTCGAACAACATAGTTTTGCCAATGCTGGCAAGCAAAAAGTGTTGCTCGAAGGCTATAGCAAAGGTTGTAAACTGGGGGATACCACCATGTTATTGACGATTTCTAATTGTGATTTTATCATTCCCAATACTTTTACCCCAAATGCCGATGGTAAAAATGATGTGTGGGAAATTAAAGGAATAGAAAGGTATCCTAATGCCAATATTGTCATCATGAATCGATGGGGGGTGATTATCCATGAAATACCAGGAAGTCATTTGCCTTGGAATGGCAATAATGACAAAGGGGAAGCGGTAGAAGCAGGGGTGTATTATTATATCATTACCCTCAATAAAGTAAAAGAATCAAGTGAAATCATTCAAGGCCATATAAATGTATTGATCTCTAATAATGATTAATATAAATCAGGGTACATGATTTTTCTGAGGACTAAGAAATTATTAACCTTAACTGAATATGTTTTATTGAGCGTTTTGTAAACGTATGGATACTAAAATTTGTATGGACTTATGCTTTTTAAGACAAAAAACAGTATTAATAACTTTGAAAATAATACATCACAATTAAATCATCAATTTTAAATCAAGCCCGAAACGCTTTTAGGTAGCGTTTCGGGCTTGATTTTAGAAATCTACTTTGACATAAAATATTGGCATTAATCCTAATTGGTAATTGCGAATAATAGGGTCAGCGGTAGGTTCCTTAGGATTAGGAGCATAAGTTAACGCCAATACATTTTTTTGTTTTGTTAAATTAACAATATCAATGGCAATTTCACAACTTGCTTTTTTACCATTAATTTTATAGGAAATTCTTAAATCAGCCCTAAAATAATTGGGGAATTGCAATTCATTTACGGAAGAGTCTTGAGGAACGATATCCATAATTCTGTCACTTGCAGTTCTGTTTGGGTTAGTATAGCGTTTACCTCCTCCATATGTTAGTTTAGGTCCAATAGTGATAGTGTTTTTTTTGCTTTTACCTACTGCATATTCAATACCACCTAGTAAATTAAACATGAAGTTTCCATTAAAATCTGTATCCCATTGTATTCCATTACTTCCTTTGTAAGTTGAGTTAAATAAAGAGCCTGAAAACATTGCGAAATAATGATTGTTGAATAACTTTTCGATGGTTAATTCAATGCCATAATTTTCGCCAGTTCCTTTATTTACCATGGTATACATTGGAAATAAACGATTAAATCCAGACCCACGATTCAATAAAGAAAAAGAAGATTGAACGCCATACACTGGAATATCCCAAAGGTTTTGGTAATAGGTTTCTGCTTTTATTTTAAGGTAATTATTTAAGAAAAAGTCATATCCTAAAACAAAATGTTGACTTTTACTCATTCCAACATTCAAGTTGTCTTGCACCTTTACACCATCTACATCGTTTAAAATTGCTTTTCCATCTCGAACTAAACTATCTGGCGTAGCAAAATACATGTATGTGGGTTGAATTTGACTATGCAAGCCGTAACCAAAACTTATAGTTTGTCTATCTGTAATATCCCATTTGATGCCTGCGCGAGGCTCAACCGAGTAGGTGTTGTTTAACGTTAAATACTGTGAAAATACCCCAGTATTTAAAGTGATATTATCAGTGAATTTATGATTGAATTGTAAATAAGGCTGAATGAGATTAAAAGATGATTGAGTATTAAGTCTGTTGTCCCAATTTTTAGCATCAACAATACTAGCAGTTGTGTCTTTCGTTGAAAAAAACTTAACTCTATCATTATAATTTCCACTATAATGGTTTACATAAAGACCAACTTTGATACTATTTCTTGAATTTATTTTATGTCGAATATAGGAGGTAATCGTTGATTTTTGTTCTAATAAATTAAAGTCTACCACATGAGGTTTTTCCTCTTTTGCAATGTAATCTGGACCTCTGAAAATCAAATAATGATTGGAGTTGATATAGGATGCCGATTGAGCTAAAGATGTTTTTAAGACTGTTTTATTGCCTAAAGAAATCACATGACTTAAGATTGCTACCCCCATGTTTGTTTCAAAATACTGGTCTTTGTATTGGTTGCCATACAATTCTTTGGGTGGCGTTTTTTCTTTGCTTAACACAATTGCAATTTTGCTAAGTCCTCCAATTCCACTCAATGAAAATACACCTGCTTTTTTTGTGGGGAAATTAAACCTGAATCCAATATCTTGGTATTGGGGTGTTGCAGAAGTACCTAAAGGGATTTTTAGAGAAGAAAATATATCCAACGTACTATAGCGGTAATTAATTAAATAACTTGACCCTTTTGCTTTACTAATAGGTCCTTCAAAGCCTAACTCAGTGCCAAACAATCCAAATTGA
>JBEAZU010000278.1:0-4081 GCA_041169945.1 Bacteroidota bacterium | reverse complement strand
AAATTGAGGTTAAACATTGTTCCTGATGCTGGTTTGCTTATTATTACACAACTTTAGTTTTATCAAACAATGGAAAATCAACCCAATAATCCCTTACATGGTATTTCTTTAGAAAATATTTTGATTCACCTAGAGCAAAAATTAGGATGGGAAAAGATGGGGGCAAAAATCCCTATTAAATGTTTCAATGAAAATCCGAGTATTAAATCTAGCCTTACT
The DNA here is from genome assembly GCA_041169945.1 of Bacteroidota bacterium. Taxonomy (GTDB): domain Bacteria; phylum Bacteroidota; class Bacteroidia; order Cytophagales; family UBA9547; genus CALPQG02. Next base: position 3,862 of record JBEAZU010000278.1, on the reverse strand, counting down.
TTTTTAAGAAAAACACCTTGGGCAAGGGCAAAAGTGGAAGTGATGTACCTCTGGTCATTAAAACGTCCCAAACAGCCCTAATTTTATTTCAAGGATCGTTGTGCTGGTATGCGTGCTGATGTCTCTTGTTTTGCTGTAAATGATTTTGCTGCTGAGGTTTAATTGTTTGAGGATTTTTAATTGAAGCAAAATATAATTGCGTATTCCAATGCCACTAAAACCAGGCATGCTAAATGTCGCAGGCAAATCATTTTCATAGACATACAGTCGTGCCTCGTAGCTGTCTATGTTAAACTGGGTGCCTCTCAAATCAATGCTCCAGCCTTCTTTTTTTAATTGAATATTTTGAAATACAAGGCTTCCTTTGTCGTGTTGGTTTTCAAAGGCATAAGAAGAAATGAGTATGCCTGTTTTAAATTGCCATGGTTTTTCTGGTGAAAATTGTACCATCACATTGGCTTGTTGTTTATGGGTATTGGCTAGTTTATGTATGGTTTCTGTCGCCAAATGACTATTTTTTTGTTTGTTTTCTTGCTTCATTTGAGTACTTATTTGTATGTTTTTTTGTGGACTATAAGTGATTTTTAGCAATTGATCATTGCCTTTTGAGGGGGCATCGCATTGGTAATTTAGCCATGACGAAGTAAACCTATCGGTGTAAAAGCTTAGGTTTATTTTGCTACTACACTTGTATTGTATGCCGATGTAGCCTCCTTCTTCGTTGCTATTGCTGCTCGATTCTCCAAATGCATTGCCGTGAAAACTTTGAAATTGTGGGTCATATTTTCGGTATAACATAGCCAAATCAAAGCTGGCGGAAAGTGCTGCGATGATGCCCCAAACGAATCCATTTCCTCCCGATTTAGAACGCCCCAATTCTCCAAAAGTGACCATGTTTTGCCATTGATAACTATAATACATCGAACCAATGACATTTGTTAGCCCACTAAAATTGTAGCGTTGGTATAGGGCATTGGGTTTGGCAATTGGAGCAGAAAAAAGGGTGTAGCACATGTTGGCGCCGATGCTAAAATGCGCTTGTTGCCAATGCATATTAGCGCCATAGTTCGATTCTTTGGCGCTTGCTTTTTGATGCCAAGTACTGTTGGTTTCATGTAATCCTGTTTGCGCTATGCTTGCAATAAGGGTGTTTCCGCTACTGTCTTGTACTAATTTTGCATCTATGGCTTTGTTCGACACAAAAGTGCTTATGCTAATTGTTTTTAGAACTTGGATGGTGTTGGCAATTCCTCTGAAAAAGCCCGATTCTACCGTGGAAACATAAGGCCTGAGTCCGATGTTTGATTTGTAAATGCTGGTAATGCTTGCGCTGCTTTTGTCAATCGAAAATCCTGAAGAAAACAGTAGGCCTTGTCCAAATTGTGCTTTAAAATCTCCTATGATTAAGTTTTGTAATTTGCCTTTTTCTTGTAGTTGAACATGCATTCCATAAAAATCATAAGCCAAGGATTGTTTAGGAATATTCCACCTGAACACTTCATTGAAGTCGTTTTTTAAGCTTACACCTAAGCTAAATTTAGCGGCAGTAGCATACCTGTACCTTAACATTTGGTAAGGCGAAGCGATGGGTAGGTCTTGGAGTTTGCTGCTTGTTTTACATAAAAAACTGTGCTTCCCTTTCGAAAATAATTGTTTTTTGTGGAGTTGAAGCGAAATCGGTTCCTCTATTTTTACAAAAAGGGCTAATTGTTTGATGGTGGCAATGGGAATATTGTCTATGGCTTGTAATTCGTAAATAGAGCGCAAGGTGCCATACTTTTGAATATGGGCAACTATTGCTTTGGATTGACTAGGCGTAAGCAACAGTAAGTTGTTGAGTTGTGCTTCAGAGCAAGTATTGAGGTGGATAGGGTTTTGGTAATATTGAAAAAGTGTTTCATAAATTTCGGTATAATTCAAGGCTTGGTTGCTGTTTTGGATCAATAAGGTTTCCATCAAATCATCAAAATCTGTAGGAGAAGGCATGTACTCTTGTGCTTGAATATGTACATTAAAAAGTATTGAAAAAATAAGCCAATGCAATGTTTTCATAATGCTTAGGAAGAGAATGATGGCGTAAATGTTAGGCTTATGGATTGAGAAAAATTTAATTGTGGATGTGAAATAATGGCGTAATTGATAAGCCAATTTTTTAAGCTTAGTGCTAGGCCTGCATGGTATTGCATGTTGGTGCCAGCAATGCCTATTTGAATTTTAAGTGGAGAAGCAATGGTGTAGTCAAGCGCCAGTTGAGGCTTAGGATTTTGATACGTTTGTATTTCATAGGCGGCAAGTATTGACAGGCTTTGTTGGGGTTTGTAATGAAAACCCATGGCTAGTAAACTGGGGATGCTTTCTAATTGGTAGGAAGTAAGGTTTGTTTGCAAAAAGTTAATGGCTTGCGCGCCAACCCATAGTTTATGTGTTAAAATTTGAGCCCTTCCTCCAAAATTTAAAATGGGTCTGTAGGTATGACTGGTTTCAGCCACATGCCAAATTAAAAGTTCTGTACTGATGCCCAATGAGAATAAGCCAATTTGTTTGGCATAAGCCATGTGGAGCCTTGAAAAACTAAAAATTTCATCACCAAACCTGAACATGCCAAGGCCTACATACTGTTTTTTGTATGGAAGTACGGTGGAAATGGCAATGCTTTGAAAGTTTGTTTTGTTGAATTTTCGAGTAGCCATTATGCCCAAACAAGGCTTTGTGATGAAGGGCATACTCGCGGCATGGTTAAAGCCCGACCAAGCATTGCTTTCCAAGAGTAAAATGCCTGCACAAGCATTGTTTTTGGTGCCAATGGCCTCAAATGTTGTGGCATATAGGGTATGGAAGGCAATCATGAAGCCCACCATGAAAAATGTTTTCATCATAAAAAATACAAAAAAGTTTAAATTTAGCTCCCATGAGCCTTCAAAAATTATGAATTGATAAAATTGGTGACAATTTTTTGTGCTTCCACCAAGGCGTCTTCTAATACTTCATTGACTAATATCACATCAAATTTTGATTGGAAATCCATTTCAAAACGTGCTTTGCTAAGTCTTTTTTGAATACTTTCTTCGCTCTCGGTATTTCTATAACGCAAACGTTGTTCTAATATTTCCATGGATGGAATTTTTACAAAAATGGAAAGCGCTTTGTCGCCATAAGCGGCTTTAAGTTTCATGCCACCTTTGACATCTACATCAAAAATAACATGTTTCCCAGAAGCCCATATCCTTTCAATTTCGGCTTTTAGGGTGCCATAAAAAGCACCTTGGTACACTTCTTCCCATTCGGCAAAAGCGCCAGTTTCTATGTTGTGTTTGAATTCTTCAGGACTTAAAAAATAATAATCCTTGCCATTTTGTTCTTCTGTGGAGCGTTTTTCTCTGGTACAAGCGGATATTGAAAAGCCTAAATTTTTATTGGTATCCAATAAATGTTGCACGATGGTTGTTTTGCCAGAGCCAGAGGGTGCTGAAAAGATAATTAATTTGCCTTCCATAGGTTTAAAATGAATGATAGAACGCAAAACTATAAAATTATGCTGAAATTATTGACTATGAAACTAGAATACTGAGATTAAATTCCAAATTGTCGTGGTTTTATTTGCACATGGCATTTATTTTTTCACGAATACAGTCTTCTAAATTTTCAGGAGGGCAAATGGAGGCTAATTTTTCTTTGATATTTTTTCTTACTTCCATTTCAAATTTATAATGCTCCATCGATTGATTACAGCATTCAATATTACTTTTAAAGTAAGCTAAATCATCCTCTTGTGCTTCTCCATCAAGGATGAGTTGAATTACTTCCATGCATTTAGAATACCCTTTTGACGTGTTCACTAATGGTGTCATATCGTATAATGTTG
>JBEAZU010000277.1:0-4807 GCA_041169945.1 Bacteroidota bacterium | reverse complement strand
TGTCTGCGAAGTGGACCGAATACTAGGTTGAAACACCAAAGCAAGGCACACCATAAAATAATGTTGATCCTTAGGGCTTGCTGAAAAACTATATAATAGTTGATAAATAGCAATTTAGGAGATTTGTTTTAAAATTAAGTGCAAGACTATTCGGATTTATTTTAATATGCTTTGCACCATTTGTCTGAAATACTAAAAGGAGAAAGGATTTAATGGGGGGTTAAAATATAATGCAGTAATAATAGGATTTGGGCGTGTCCGCCGCGGCGGAACAGGCTATCCATTGCAAGTCCTCGCTGCGCTGCGGGCTTTTCATTCCTATCCTTCACGCCAAGTACCATCAAATACTGCGCTATATGCCAGATTTAAATTCAAAATTCAAAATTCAAAATTTTGAATTTAAAATTTAAAATTCAAAATTTGTTACTTTTGAGTTTTTCAGACCCTATTTACCGACCTAAAAAGTCGTTCACCTACGATAAATGCCTCCTAAAGAATTACAATTTAAATGCACAAAAGCATTTTGCTACATTTGAAAAAAACATACAAAACATAAAACTCAAAGTTACCAATTCATTTGCCTTATTTCAACCTATTTTTTTGGAATATTGATTAAATGAATTAACTTTCACATCGCAAAATAGTAACAATTAATTAATGTAGAATATTTAATATTTAACGAATAATAGTTTTGCTTTGCAAATAAAAATAGAACACCAAACGTTAGTAAATATAATCATTATCCCAATCCTTCAGAAACATTAAAAAAATGGAAAAAGTAGCTCAAGAACAATCAGAAAATTCATTCAAATCAATGTTTGCCACAGTTGCAATCCCCGTGATTTTTGCGATTTCAATATTATTATTCATGTTCGTACTTGGAGATGGAAGTAATTTTGAAGGAGGTTCTAATGAAAATCATCCTCTAAAAGGAAATTACCTAGGGATGGTATACAAAGGTGGTGTAATTGTACCTATCTTAATGTCATTCTTGTTAATGGTATTTGTATTTTCAATCGAACGTTTTTTAACCATTAATGCAGCCAACGGTACAGGCGCAATTGATCAATTTGTAAAAAGAATTAGGTTACACCTTTCTACCAACAATATCAAAGCAGCAAAAGAAGAATGTGACATTCAAAAAGGATCTGTTGGAAATGTTATCAAAGCCGTATTGATTAAATATGAAGCATTGGCCATTGAAACAAACATGGACAAAGACCAAAAAATAGCAGCATTACAAAAAGAATTAGAAGAAGCGACTTCATTAGAGCTTCCTATGTTAGAGAAAAACTTAACCATTATTTCTACCTTGGCTTCTGTAGCAACTTTAGTAGCCCTTTTAGGAACAGTATTGGGGATGATTAAATCATTTGCCTCTATGTCTGGTGGCGGTGGTGGCGCTGATGCAGCAGCCTTGGCCAACGGTATCTCTGAAGCCTTGATCAATACAGCCATTGGTATTGGAACTTCTGCAATTTCTATTATTGCATATAACTTCTTTACAAGCAAAATTGACACGTTGACGTATAGTATTGACGAAGCAGGTGTAAGTATTACGCAAACATTCTCTGCAAACCATAACTAATTTGGTTTGCCTGCAGACACTTTCTGCAAGATTGTTTACATACCCTAAATCAATACTGATATGCCAAAAGTTAAAGTTCCACGAAAGAACGTATCGCTAGATATGACGGCTATGTGCGACGTAGCTTTCCTATTGCTTACTTTCTTTATCCTTACCACTTCCTTCAAACCTGAAGAACCAGTGGTCGTTGACACGCCAACTTCTGTTGCAGAAACAAAGTTGCCCGACAAAAATGTATTGCTAATTTCTATAGACAAAGGTGGAAGAATATTCTTTTCTGTAGATGAACCTGCCACAAGAAAAGGAGCATTACAAGCCATGTCAGCCAAATACGGCGTTAAATTTACGGAAGAAGAATCCAATGAATTTGCCAATTTAGCGTCGATGGGCTTACCCATCCAAAACCTGAAAGAATACCTTCATTTATCCACTTTTGATCGCACAAAGTTTGCTCAACCAGGTATTCCGGTTGACAGCTTAAACAACCAATTGTCTGATTGGGTAATGTATGCCAGGTCAATCAACAACAGGGTAACCATCGCCATCAAAGGAGATAGAGATTCGGAATATGAAGTATCAAGCAAGGTAATTGCTAGTTTGCAAGATCAAAACATCAATAAATTCCATTTTGTGACCGGTTTAGAAGAAAACCCAAACAAAAAGAAAAAGAAATAATAAACCCCCAAATTTAAAAAAATGGCTGAAATAGATGCTAGTGGTGGTGGCAAACATAAAGGAGGTAAAAAGAGATCCAAAAAACAATCTACCAAGGTCGATATGACCCCAATGGTTGATTTAGGTTTCTTGCTGATTACTTTCTTCATGCTTACAACCACTTTCAGTAAACCACAATCCATGGATGTGGTAATGCCTGATAAAAGCAAAGATAAAACCAAGCAAAGTCAAGATGTAAAAGCATCTCACACCATTTCAATGGTGCTTGGCGATGACAATAAAGTATACTGGTGGCAAGGTATTACGGAAAAAGGTGTTGACCCTACGGTTACGGTAAGCGATTATTCTCCCAAAGGCATTAGAGAAGTGCTACTTCAAAAAGTAGCTGAAATCCCTAAATTGGTGGTCGTAATCAAAGCCAAAAAGAAAGCCAAATATAAAAACATTGTGGACATCCTAGATGAGATGAGTATTTGTGAAGTGCCTACCTATGCCATCGTAGACATTACCCCAGATGACATCAAACTAGCGGATAAAAAATAAGCAAATGGCAGACAATTTAATATTTAAACAATCCTGGTTAGACCTTATCTTCAAAGATAAGAACCAAGCCTATGGAGCGTATTTTCTGCGTCGCTTGTATGAAAAAAATGTAATGATTGCAGTGGTTTCGGCTGCAAGTATTTTCATTTTGGCCATTGCAGCACCGGTAATCAACACGTACCTTTTTCCTGATAAAGAAGAAGAAGAATATGTGGTAAAAAAACCAAAAGTAACCACTTATGAGGCTCCTCCTCCGGATGAAAGCAAAACGCCTCCTCCGCCGCCGCCGCCAGAACCACCCAAAGTTGAAATTACTAAATTTCTTCCTCCGGTGCCAAAACCTGATGACCAAGTCAATGAAGAGATTAAAACCATAGAGGAATTGAAAGATGACAATGTGGGTGCAATTGACCAAGAAGGAGACAAAAACCTTTCTATGGATGCTTTTGAACAAGTAGAAGTAGAAGAAGTGAAAGCTGTTGAAATTGCTCCCGAAGATTATGACATTTCTGAAATACAAGAAATGCCCGAATTTCCAGGAGGATTTGTAGAAATGCAAAAATTTATTTCTAAAAACTTGGGAGGTTATCCTAAAGTAGCAGAAAAAATGGGTATACAAGGCAGGGTATCCATTTCTTTTTCAGTAGACTCTGATGGTTCCTTAACCAACATCAAAATCATAAAACCTCTTGGTGGAGGTACTGACGAAGAAGCAATGCGAGTAGTACAATTGATGCCTAAATGGACACCAGGTAAAATGAACGGGAAATCCGTTAAAGTACGTTCAGTGGTGATTCCAATTAAATTCCAATTAGAATAATACCGATTTGACAAAGTTCATCAAATACTTTAATATATTCTTAAATGCCTTTGCTGCTATGGTATACATAGGCATAGGCATTTTTGTTTTAACTACTTGGGTAAAATTACCCTTGCCACCCTATTATCAAATTACGTTGGGCATACTATTAATAAGCTATGGTACGTTTAGGGTTTATCGATTTTATGTGAATTTTTTAAAGAAAAATAGCCATGACTAAGTACTTCCATTATAGCCTCCTTATTGCCTGCAGTCTTTTGTGGAGTTGTCAAACTCAAACACAAGAGACCACCACTTCAGGCCATATTACCATTGTTGCCGATGAAAGCTTTTCGCCCATCATTGACACGCAATTACAAACGTTTAAGTCACAATACAAAGACGTATTCATCCGACCAGTATACATGCCCGAAGAGGAGGCCATTGCCTATTTCTTGGCAGACTCCGCCAGGTTGGTATTCTCTACTAGGAATTTATACCCTTCAGAAATTAAACAATTAGAAGCGGTTAAAATATTCCCAAAAACAAACCTAGTTGCCACAGACGCCATAGCACTACTTGTGCACCCCGACAATAAAGATTCATTGCTTACCGAAAAACAAATCAAAGCCATGTTGGAAGGCACAAGCCAACAGTGGTCTCAACTGTCTAAAACTAATAAAGCAGGGGAAATCACCATGGTATTTGACCATAATGCCTCAAGCAATTTAAGGTATATGCATGAACATTTTGGCATCAAAGGAAAAACCAAAGGAAAAATATATGCTGCAGGTGGCCACCTCAAAGTAATCGATTATGTTAAAAACAATAAAAATGCCATTGGCGTTATTGGGGTAAATTGGGTAAGTGACAAAGATGACCCTCAAATGCTCCATTTCTTAAAAGACATTCGGGTAGTAGGCATTTCAAGCAAAGAAAAACCAAGCAGCGAAGACGAATACTTCCAACCTTTTCAAGCCTACATGGCCACCGGCGATTATCCCTTAACCAGAAAATTATACATCATCAGTAGAGAACCTAAAACAGGTTTAGGAACAGGATTCTCTGCTTTTGTTTGTTCGGATAAAGGACAAAGAATTATCTTAAAATCAGGTATTTACCCTGCCAATGCGCCGATAAGAATTATAAAATTAAAAAAACAATAAGGATTTTGAAAAGGATGTACTATTTTAGTACAATCA
>JBEAZU010000276.1:0-7381 GCA_041169945.1 Bacteroidota bacterium | reverse complement strand
CCAATCCTGAGCCAGCAATATTGGCCAGTTCATCTCCCCAAGAAGCACCATATTTGCTGGCAAATCCATCCAATAATTCTATAGGGGTTTGAATGATAGCACCTGAAAGTCCACCAATAATAATGGCCTTTTTTTTAGACATCCCAATATGTGTTAAGGTTTCAACAGCCGTTTCACTGATGGCAAATGCCCCTAAAGCATGTCCCATTTTGTCTAACTGCATCCATTCTTGGTTATCATTAAAAAAATGAAAACTACTTTTAGGTTGATGGTTGTACCATAAATACCCCAAGGCAGAATAGGTACCAACATAGCCAATTGCAGTTAGGCCTGTAATGATTTTTAGTTGTTTTTTGTATGTTTTTGCGCTATCACTTTGGGCTGATAGGTACTGGCTTCCAAGTATACATACCAAAAGAAAGACTGTTTTTTTCATTCAAGTATTACTTAGTTTTCAGTTTCTAATTGTTTAATAAATAATGCTTTATAGGTTCCGTTTAAAGTCATTAATGCCTCATGACTGCCCGATTCAATTATTTCCCCTTTATCAAGGACAATGATTTTATGACATAATTTAACGGAAGAAACGCGATGAGATACAATGACCGTGGTTCTGTTTTGCATTTCTTCTTCTATACGTTTCAGGATGGTGTGCTCTGTTTTGGTATCTACAGCCGACAAGGCATCATCCAGCAATAATATTTTAGGGTTAATAATTAGTGCACGTGCAATGGATACCCTTTGTTTTTGTCCACCAGAAAGGGTGATGCCTCGCTCTCCCACAATGGTGTCAAACTGTGCAGGAAAAGCCATGATATTATCATACAAATCAGCTTTTTTAGCGGTGAGTTCAATCTCCGATTTGCTAACTTCTTTTTTGCCAAAAGCAATATTGTTTTGTATGGTATCAGAAAATAAAAAAACATCTTGGGGAACATAACCAATATTTGCCCTTAAATGATTGGGAGAGAAATCTTTAATATTCTTTTGGTCAATCAAAATTTCACCCTCATCAGCATCATACATCCTGTTAATCAAATTTGCAATGGTGCTTTTTCCTGAACCTGTGGTGCCTAATATACCCAAAGACTGGCCTGCTTCAATTTGAAATGAAATATCTTTGATGGCTTGAATTCCTGAATCGGGATAAGTGAGGCTTACATTTTTAAATTCAATTTGCCCTATAATCTCTTGTGTGGAATTTTCTTTGGACACAATGTTCGTTTTCGTTTTAAGAAATTCGTTGATTCTTTTTTGGGAAGCCGCCGCCCTTTGAACCAAACTTGTTGTCCAACCCAAAGAAGTCACAGGCCAAGTAAGCATGTATACATACATGATAAATTCTGCAATTACCCCAATCGATATTTTTCCTTGATTTACTTGAATTCCACCAATATATATTGTTAAAATGGTGCTCAAACCTATCATTGCCAATACCAAGGGTTGAAAAATGGCTTGTACTTTGGTTAATGACAATTGTTTTTCGCGATAACCTATGGCTTCTTCAGCGAGTTTATGTTTGGAGTCTTCCTCTCGAACGAATGCTTTTAAAACCCTTATGCCTGAAAAAGCTTCTTGGGTAAAGGTGGATAGATTTGAAAGTTTTTTTTGAATCGCACTGGCTCGTTTTTCTATGGTATTGCTGACTAGATAGATGAGAAACGACAATAATGGCAGAGGGGTTAGTACGTACAGGGCCAGTTCAGCATTCACCGAAAACATATAAGAAATCACTAATACGGCAATGACGATTAAATTTATGCCATACATGATTGCAGGTCCAAGGTACATCCTCACTTTGCCCACATCTTCAGAAATTCTAGCCATCAAATCGCCCGTATTGTTTTGTCTATAAAAGCCAAGCGGTAAAGTTTGGTAATGTTGGTAAATTTCATTTTTAAGGTCAAATTCAATTAACCTAGACATCACGATGATGGTTTGTCTCATAAAAAAAAGGAATAAACCTTTCAGTAAAGCCATGAGTAAAATCAATAAACCAAATTTTAAAATGGTAAAATCAAGTAGTTGTATTGGATTACGGCCTTGAATGGCACTATTTGTTTGGATGTAATCCAAGGCTTCTCGTACAATTTGAGCCGGCATAATCGCAAATAAATTGGTTACAATCACAAAAATAAATCCAAGAATGAGCCTGTATTTATAGTGGAATAAGTATTTATTAAGGTAGGCGAGTTCTTTCATGTTAATTTCCGTTTGCGAAGTGCAAAAAAAGCATTACTTTTGTCACAAAGATAATAAAGCAAAACGCAATTACCCTTTCTTTTAACAATCGTTCTTATATTTAATGCTCAACAGAAGAATTCTCCGCATGAAAACCCTTCAGTATCTGTATGCTGTGCAACAGTCGAAAGGGGCTAATTATATGCTTTCACAAGATTTATTAGCAGAATTGTTTACGCCTGATATGACTTCTATGGAGCCACAGGACAAAGAAGGTCTCGAAAATAACAGGAAACTCTCCTGCGAGCTATTAGATGAAGTAATTGGTTTTACACCAAAATCAGCTACTATTTTTGATAAAAATATCCATGTCGCTACCGACAGGGCTCTTCAACGCTACAACGAATACAACCGAAAAGACAAGGATCATTTGTTTAAAACCCTGATTTGGGAAACAGAAAGTATTGCCGATATTTATCTGCAAGTGCTTCATTTGTTACATCAAATCACCCAGTTTATTCAACATGATGCTGCGGATTCCGATAAATCGGCACTGAGAGGTGATACGGAATTTAAAGAAATCTATTTGTTAGAAAATCCGGTTTTGACCCTTATTTTAGAAAACAAAGGCTTAAACTTAGAATTTACCAATCGTAATACCAATTGGGATAAACACCTCGAAGTTGCCCGTTCGTTTTATAGTTTGGTGAGAAAAGATGAGTTGGTTCAAGCTTATCTAAACAAAAAAGGAGAGGCTGATTTTGCTGCGCATAAAGAAATTATCAACCATATCATCAGAATATTGGTTTTTAAAGACGAAAATTTACAAGGTTATTTAGAAAGTGCCGATTCAAATTGGTACGAAAATAAATCGGTTGTCAAAAATATGATCACCAAAACATTAAAGATGATTGAAGAAAATATGTCTTCGGTCACTTCTTTGGTGGTGCGATTAACTTCAGATTGGGAGGAAGACAAAGCATTTATGAAAGTACTTTTTCACAAAACACTTGAAAATGATACTTATTTTGATGAAATCATCACCCAAAAATTGCAAAACTGGGATTTAGAAAGATTAACCCTCACCGATAATTTAATCATTAAAATGGCTTTGGCCGAAATGATTAACTTCCAAGCCATTCCGGTAAAAGTGTCTATCAATGAATACATTGAGGTTGCCAAAAATTACAGTACTCCTAAGAGTAAGCAGTTTGTAAACGGGATATTAGATAAACTATCTGCTGATTTAGTATCGCAAGGTGTCATTAAGAAAAGTGGTAAAGGGCTTATTTAGGGATGAGTTTTTAGGGATGAGTTTTTAGTTTTATTTTTTAATAAAAAAACTCATCACTCAATACTCAAAACTCAACACTTTCACTAAATTTGGTCTTTGAAAAAACAATAAAACTATGAGCAATAAAAACAGTGCATTCTTCGCGTTTTTGGCTGGTGCTGCAGTTGGTGCCGCTTTAGGTGTTTTATATGCGCCCGACAAAGGAGAAAATACCAGAGCTAAATTAAGCTTCGAACTTGAAAAATATAGAGAACGCTTAAAAGAATATATCGACCAATTGATGAATGGCAAAGACGTGCCTTTTACAACTGCTGCGCGTTCTGAAAGTGAAAAAGTGGTAAAAGAAGCGCAAGAAAAAGCAGAATCGCTTTTGCAGGATGTAGAAGATTTGATTGGTCAAATCAAAACCAAATCTGTTTAATGTATTGATTGATAAGATGATGAAGATTAATAATATTTGGATTATTGCCTTGGTTTGTGTTTTCTTTTCCGCTTGTAGTAGCAAAAAAGAAGGGCAAGAACCATCAGATAGTTTAGCTACCGCAAAAAAAGAAATTGCTGTAGATCCTGAGAATTCCCCTGTCATTACTTTTGAGGAAACTGAATTTGATTTTGGAGATTTAAAACAAGGAGATGAAGTAAAACACATTTTCAAATTTAAAAACACAGGAAAATCAAATTTGATAATCGAAACAGCCACCGCTCCTTGTGGGTGTACCGTACCAAGTTGGCCTAAAGAACCTATTGCCGCTGGCGAATCGGGTGAAATAGAAGTTAAATTTAACAGTACCGGTAAAGAAGGGGTACAAAACAAAGTGGTTACGGTAACCGCGAATACGGTTCCCAATACCACCACCGTAAAAATTGTTTGCAACGTAGTAAAAAAGTAAAATAGATAAATATGTTAGACGTAGTAATGTTACAAGCCAAAGGAGTTGATTATACTCAAATTGCCATGATTGGCCTTATTTTAATTGTGTTTTATTTCTTTATGATTAGACCACAACAAACCAAAGCCAAACAACAAAACAAGTTTCGTGAAGCCTTGAAAAAAGGAGATACCGTAGTTACCATTGGTGGTTTGCATGGAAAAATTGTGGAGTTCTCTGATGACAATGAAAGTGTAATTGTAGAAGTAGATCGTACAGTGAAGTTGAAATTTGAACGTTCTGCCATTTCTATGGAAGCAACAGAAAAAGCACAAAAAAAAGAAGGTAACGTATAGGCAAATATGCTGAAAAAATTAATTAAATGGGTAGTTAGTCCATTAAGACCAAACAACAAAGGCGATTTGAAAATAATCGCCTTTTGTGGTTTAGTGGCCACTGTATTTTGGGTATTTAATGCTTTGAATAGAAATTTCAATACTCAAATCAAGTATCCCATTCAAATATCCTACGACAAAAATACGATAATGCCCATTGATAAGGTTCGCCCTTCTTACATAAGGCTAAATGTATCTTCCTTTGGATGGTCATTGGTTCGTAAAGGTTTTTTATCTTCCATTTCTCCACTTGAAATGGAAGTGGTCTCTATTCCTGAAAGCAATTACATCACCTCCTCTAGTTTTAAACCTATATTGGCCAATAGATTAAGGGGCGTGAAAATCAATAGCGTAGAGGAAGATACCATTCAATTAAACATCAGGTATATTGCTGAAAAAAAAGTATTAATTAAAGTAGACAGCACCCATATCTCTTTGGCCAGTGGTTTTCATATTAAAGGTCCAATCCGAATTGAACCCAATACCGTTGTTTTTAAAGGGCCAAGAGAAGCCATGGCCGAAATTCCTGATACCTTGCGTATCATGATTGCTTCCAAAAACATTGACGCCAATCATGAAGAAAAAGTTAAAATTCATCATTTACACAATGAATTTTTAAAGGTTGATAAGAAAAAAATTACGGTAAGTTTTGACGTTTCTTCCACCAAATAAATTACTCAATTGATAAAAGTAGGGCTTACTGGAGGTATTGGTTCGGGCAAAAGTATGGTCTGTAAACTCTTTTCATTATTAGGGGTGCCAATTTATGCTGCAGATGAAAAAGCAAGGTTTTTAATGGAACATGATGCCGCTTTGGTAAGCGCCTTAAAAAGGTTATTTGGCGAAGAAGTGTACCTCCAACAAAAGTTAAATCGTGTATATCTTGCGCAACAAGTGTTTCATGATGCCTCCAAATTAACACAACTCAATGCTTTGGTGCATCCTTGTGTCGCCAAAGACTTTGACCTTTGGGTCGAGCACCATGCACAAGCACCTTTACTTATTAAAGAAGCCGCAGTGATGCTTGAAAACAAACCCTATGATCATTTAGATAAAGTGATTGCAGTGGTAGCACCAGAAGCTTTACGAATTCAACGGGTACTGAAAAGGGATCCCCAAAGAACAGAAAAAGAGGTGAAAGCAATTATTGACAAACAATTCCCTGAAAATAAAAATAGGGCCTTAGCCGATTTTATCATCATCAATGATGATAAACATTTGGTGATTCCTCAAGTAATGCAGTTATACCAAACCCTTTACCATTTAGCCAACACTCCAGCCTAAGATGAAAGATTTTAAATACATTAGAGAATCACAAGTAACACTTACTGAACTCATGATTCCTGCTTATGCTAATTTTGGTGGAAAAATTCACGGAGGGATATTATTGTCCCTGATGGATAAAGTTGCCTACACTTGTGCCTCTAAACATGCTGGTAATTATTGCGTGACTGTTTCGGTGGATGGTGTAGAGTTTTTACAGCCTGTAGAAGTAGGAGAGATGGTGTCTATGATGGCCTCTATCAATTATGTTGGGCGAAGTTCTATGGTGATTGGCATTAAAGTGATTGCAGAAGACTTTAAAAATGGCTTGGTCAAACATACCAATACTTCATATTTTACCATGGTCGCTAAAAATGAAGAGGGCAAACCTACTACTGTACCGGGTTTGGTTTTGGAAAGCAGGGATGAGATTAGAAGGTTCTTGGAATCAATCAAACGCAAAGAACTTAAAAGCATTTATAAAGATGAGCTTGACAATGTTAAAACAAATCTTTGGGTAGACGAAAATTTGGCTATTTTAGAAAATGAACGTTGTAAGGTGCTATATGATAGCTATAATAATGTTGATATTTAAAGTCTTACTAATTTTACCCTTCGGATGAATAGTGCTCAAGAGAAGTTTCCTGCCTTAAACTTTCCAGATTATGCGTTTAAAATAGTCTCCGTCAATGATGGCTTTACTATTTTTGATATTACTCGAAAAAAGCATTTTGTTTTAACGCCGGAAGAATGGGTGCGTCAACATGTAATTCATTTTTTGAACAAACAATTGCATTATCCAACCGCCATCATCAGTACAGAATATGGATTGAAATATAATTTTTTGCAAAAAAGAGCGGATATTATCATTTATAATAAAGAAGCCCAACCTTATATTTTAGTTGAATGTAAAGCGGCCGAAATCAAAATTACTGCCAAAGCGGTAGAGCAAGCGGCGGTGTACAATAAAATTATTAAGGCTAGTTATATACTTATTACCAATGGATTGGTACATTTGATTTTTAAGTTTGACAATCAACAATACAAACAAATTGAAATGCTGCCAGCCTACCATGATTTAGTATCATAAGGGATGAATTTATTGCATTTTAAATCAGAATTTAGCGTAAAAAACCAATATGAAAGATATTACGACACCCGAAGACATCAAAGTATTGGTCGATTCATTTTACGATTTGGTACAAAACGACGATTTACTAGCCCCCATATTTAACCATATCGCACAGGTAAATTGGGAGGTACATTTGCAGAAAATGTACAAGTTCTGGGGCAGTATGTTGCTAGGGGAAATGTCTTACAAAGGCTCGGCGTATACGGTGCACGAAAAAATGCCCATCAATAATGCTCATTTTGAAAGG
>JBEAZU010000275.1:0-3296 GCA_041169945.1 Bacteroidota bacterium | reverse complement strand
CAGGAGGTCAACTTCCCCTTTCTCTTGTAATAATGGAATGATGTCTCTTGCACGACTCAAATGACCATTTCCGGTGCCTTGTATTGCATATAATATTTTCATGCTACTTACTTTTTTTCATTTCAAATTCCGCCAATAAATTTTCAAACAAGGTGATGTTGTCGAGCGATTCGTCGTCGTCATCAAAATTTATTTGATGCGTTTGATGGTCATCACTGTAGCGGTAAATTTTCCATTGGGTATTGTTGTATTCTAAAGCGGTAAGGTTTTCGACCCAATCGCCTGAGTTGAGGTAAAGGGTTTTGCCTTTGTCGGTTTTGATTTCCCTGAGATCGGGTTGGTGAATGTGTCCACAAATCACAAAATCATATTGGTTTGCGATGGCAATGTCTGCGGCGGTTTGTTCGAAATTATTGATGAATTTTACCGCACTTTTTACTTTGTCTTTGATGCGTTTCGATAGTGAAATTTTGCCTTTCCCCAACATTTTGGAACATGCATTTACCACCATGTTAATCATGATTAACAAATCATACCCTACGGCGCCTAGTTGCGCCAACCATTTTGAATGTTTCATGGTGACATCAAACACGTCTCCATGAAATATCCAGGCTTTTCTGCCGTCAATTTCTAATACAATTTTATTGACTATTCTAAAATTACCAAGTTCAAAACCTACAAATTTGCGCATCATTTCATCATGGTTTCCTGTAACGTAATACACTTGTACGCCTTTAGAAATCCATCCCATGATGTATTTTACCACTTTCATGTGCGATTTTGGCCAATAACGCTTGCTGAATTGCCAAATATCTACGATGTCGCCATTCAGTACAATTATTTGCGGTTTAATGCTTTTAAAATATTGAAGGATTTCCTCGGCGTGACAGCCATAAGTGCCTAAATGAAGATCTGAAACGACCACCACTTCTACTGCTCTTTTTTTCATGCCTAGAAATTAATTTGTAGTGTATTTTTACGTCTACAAGGTAGTTTCTTAGTATCATGTGAATATTATGTGGCGATTAAAAAATAGTGAACAGGTTATGTTGACTGAAAATAGGACTTAACTAAAAGTGCCATGGTGAAAACGACCATGGCACTTTTGACTTAATTTTTAGCAACTTTGTGCCAAAACTGACCGTCTCCTTTTTTGACGTTGACCAAATAAATGCCTTTGGGTAAAGCCCTAAGGTCAATGGTAGCCGTTTCATTTGTCGTTGCCGAAATCTCCCCCACTGCTGCACCCATTAAATTGTAACAAGCCACGAGGTCAAATCCGCCATTTGTGAATACTGTAACAAGGCCTTCTGTTGGATTAGGATAAACGCTTATTGGCTTATTGATGGCGCCTGCCGCGAGGTCTGTGATGGTGCTCGAGTCAATGAATATACTGTCTATGTATAAGTTGTTTTCGTTTTCTGTTTTGTTTTCAAAATACAATACCACGTCTTGGTTTGAAAAATCAAGCAGAGAAATGCTTTCTTTTTTCCATTCTACCTTTGAGGAAGGGGTGTAAAAGTTGGTGGTATACTTTGGGGTAGTTACTACCAAATCTTCTCCTCCTTTTTTATAAATCACTTTTTTGGTTTGTCCACAATCAATTGAAGCGCTTATGGTTAAGGTATCTGAGGCAATAAACGGATTAGAATATACTTTGTAGGCATAGTAAAAGGAAAGGCTGCTGTTGTCTTTCGTATTGAATTTTGGAGAAATGAATAGATCTTGTTGGCCGTTGAAGCCTGTAGTGTTATAGTTTTTGAAAACCATAGATTTCGAACCTACATAAGCGCTACTGCTCGTTTGCTCCCAAGTGGTGTTGTTATCAGGATTTGAAATGGCCCAACCTGTTGGAGGAAAAGTATTCCCTTCAAAACTTTCCAGTAAAGGCAATGTCGTAGTGCCAATGTTGATAATTGACTGCTTTAAGGTGTCATTAGAAAGGTCTTCGTCTGTGCCGTGGTTTGGTGAGTCGGTATAAAAGACAAGGCTGTTTTGGCCTTTATTTAAACTGAGTAGACTTGAGTTTATGGTCTTCTTTTCTAGGGGAGGCAATAAGCCTGTCCATTGTATGGTTGAGATGAATTGCTTGTTTACTGTAGTGCTAATATTGACCGATTTGAGGGTGTCTATGCCTATATTGGTGATTTCTATTTGAGGGATAATGTCTCCACAGGTTTCTCCACTGTTACTAGGGTTGAGGAGTTTTGTGATGACTACATCGTTATGGTGGTCAAAAGGCAGTCCTCCTTTAGAGCTTAAGAGCGAGGCCCTGCTGTTGGTCAAGGCCGTCATCATTCTGTTGACTTGTCCTTGAGAAAACATGCTCATGCAATCATCATCAGAATAATCCATGTAGTTCATGTACATTTCACCGTCGTCGCCTGTCGCTGGGCAAACCTTATAGGGGTAAGTATGACAACCTGTGTTGGCGGCATGATGCTGCGGGGTGTCGTCGACAAAGTCTGTGCCAGTACATTGTGTGGACGCGTCTCCCCAAATGTGTTTCAAGTTGAGGTAATGGCCTATTTCATGTGTAACTGTTCTTCCTAAATGAAATGGGGGAGAAACTGTGCCTATAGTACCAAAACACTCGTAGCTAATCACCGCCCCGTCTATATCTGCGGAAGCGCCAGGGTAATAGGCGTATCCAAGCGTGCTTCCAACCAATTTGCAAACCCAAATGTTTAAATACTGCGTAGGATCCCATCCTTCAATTCCTCCTTTGGCGGAATATTTCATGTCATCATTGTCGTTAAAAGCAACCACATTGGTTGATTTTCTAATAATACCCGTGGTAGGGCTTCCGTTTGGGTCACGTTTAGCCAATACAAATTGAATGGAGGTGGCACCAGCCAAGGCTTGAAAAGCCGAGGGGGTAGCAGCAGAAAAATTGTCATTCGTTTTTGAATAATCTTTATTTAAGGCTGTAATTTGAGAGGCAATTTGAGCATCTGAAATGTTTTGTGTAGGTGTATTGTAAAGTACGTGTATGACCACTGGTATCACGTATGGAAGACTTGTATTCATTCGCGCATTTGGCATTGAAACAACTTCCGATTGACGATGAACACTATTGGCGTAATTGCTGTCTTTTTGTGCCAAGGCCATGGAGGCTTCATGGCTTTTACAACCTCTAGTTCTTTGTGCTTGAACAACAAGGCTAAGCAATAATGATAGTATCGTTATTGAAATTTTAAAATGATTCATGTTGTGTTAATTAAAAATTGCTAAGTATGTGAAAGTCTTACGGTAGTAAGAATATATCGTTACGAAACTTAAGATATATTTATAGG
>JBEAZU010000274.1:0-3739 GCA_041169945.1 Bacteroidota bacterium | reverse complement strand
CCCCAATAAAAGTGGTATAAATAATAAAAGAAGTCAATGCCCCAATACTCATTTCGTCTGCGGAGACCAATTGGGCACCGTACCATAATACCCCAACAATACCTCCAAAAATAGCAAGTATCACAAACGATACGAAAGTGGCACGTACACGCGCGGCACGTAACGAATTATGCACCACATTGTCCAAGGCCGATTCATATCTTTTGATTTCAAACCATTCGTTTACAAAGGCTTTTACCATGCTAATGGCTTGTAATGTTTCTTCCACGACTACATTCGCTTCGGCCAATTTGTCTTGCGTATTTTTAGAGAATTTTCTCAATTGTTTGCCAAAAACAAAAGCCATCATAATGAGCACAGGAAAAGTGCCAAGCATAAATAAGGTCAATTTAGGAGAGGTAATAAAAATAACCACAATACCCACCAATAAGGTGATGATTTGTCGTAAAAATTCGGCAAGAGTAATGGAGATAATGTCTTGCAGCAATGATACATCTGCCGAAATTCTACTGGTCAATTCTCCAACCCTTCTTTTTTCAAAAAAGGGTATAGCTAAGCTCAGTACTTGTTTATACAAGGCTTTTCGAATATCGGCCATAGACTTTTCGCTCACCAAAGAGAAAAACCAAATTCGCATAAACGAAAAAAGGGCTTGGGCAAGCAGTACCGAAATTAACATCAGGGTGATGCCATTGATGTCATGGATAAAAAAATTATTTTTTTTCATGCTTGCATCAATTAATTTTCCGGTAGCAAATGGGAAAATCATGGTGGTGATACTCGATAACAATAAAAAAATTAGCCCAGCGATAAAGTGTTTTTTGTAAGGCAAAATGTACTTAAAAACAAATAAAGTGTGTATTAAACCCGTTTTGGTTATTTTTTTCTTATCTATTTCAGGTACTGCTTCTTGCTTGTTAAATCCTCTTTTTGCCATGGCTCCTCAATTCTTTGATGTCAACAAAAATAACTTAATTTTCGATTTTCTTATCTTGAATGCTTCTAAAGTTTATCATGGCTCTTGCGTTTAAGCATAATCATGATATATTTGTAAAAATATGGACATATCAGCATTGTTTACTTTGTTAGGATTAACACAATTATTATCCCTTACGATCATGGAGATTGTATTAGGGATTGATAATGTGATTTTTATATCCATCCTTACCGGAAAACTCCCTAAAAAAGACCAAGGGAAAGCAAGAACAATTGGGTTGAGCTTGGCCTTACTATTTAGAATTGGTTTATTATTTGGAATCTCCTGGATTATTAGTTTGCAAGCGCCATTATTTTCTTTTGAAGATTTAGGGATTGACTTTGATTTCAGTTTATCAGGAAGAGATTTAATTTTGCTCCTTGGTGGTTTATTTTTAACCTATAAAAGTGTGGGTGAAATTATGGAAAGATTTCATCCTGAAGAAATAGAAGAAGATGAAGAAAATAAAGGCATGTCACTTCCTTCGGCCATCGCTCAAATTGTATTGTTAGACATTGTATTCTCTATAGATTCTATTCTTACCGCTGTAGGCATGGTTGATAATGTATATATTATGATTGGTGCAGTTATTATCGCCCTCATGATTATGTTGTCTTTTTCTGGAGCCATCAGTGATTTTGTAAATGACAATCCTAACATTAAAATGTTAGCTTTATGTTTCCTTGTTTTAGTTGGGTTTAAGTTAATTGCGGAAGCGTTACACCAACACGTTGAAAGTGGCTATTTATATGCCCCAATTGGTTTTTCTATTTTTGTAGAAACCTTGAATATGTTTGCCAAAAAGGCCGAAGAAAAACGGATGGCCAAAGAGAAAGAACACGAAGTTTAATTCAAATTTAGTAGTATGAAAATAGCAGTTGTTGGTACTGGTTATGTAGGCCTTGTTTCTGGAACTTGTTTTGCTGAAACAGGTAATACCGTTACTTGCGTAGACATTGACCAAGCCAAAGTCGAAAAATTACAATCAGGTAAAATCACCATTTATGAACCAGGTTTAGAAAATCTTTTTCATAGAAATGTGACCAATGGCAGGTTAAAATTTACCACAAACTTAGAGGAAGGCATCAAAGATGCTAAAATAATTTTCCTTGCACTTCCAACTCCTCCAGGTGGTGACGGTGCTGCTGATTTATCTTTTATTTTAAAAGTGGCCGATGATTTAGGTAAAATCATGACCGACTATAAAGTAATTGTTGATAAAAGTACTGTACCTGTTGGTACTGCAGAAAGAGTAAGAGCGGTAATTGCCAAAAATGCAAAAGTTGAGTTCGACGTGGTTTCTAATCCTGAATTTTTAAGAGAAGGGGTTGCCATCGACGATTTCATGAAACCCGACCGTGTGGTGGTGGGTACCAATTCTGAAAAGGCACAAAAATTAATGAACGAGCTTTATGCTCCTTATGTACGTCAAGGCAATCCTATTATTTTTATGGATGAAAAATCTGCCGAGATGACCAAATATGCAGCCAATTCATTCCTAGCAACAAAAATTACGTTCATGAACGAAGTCGCCAACCTTTGCGAATTGGTAGGTGCTGACGTAGATGCGGTAAGAAGAGGGATTAGCTATGATGAAAGAATTGGTAAAAGATTCTTATTTCCTGGTATTGGCTATGGCGGAAGTTGTTTTCCAAAAGACGTACAAGCCTTGGTAAAATCTGCTGCTGATGTGAATTACGATTTCAAAATATTGAACGCCGTAATTGATGTGAATGAAAAACAAAAAACAGTATTGATTCCAAGAATTACTGATTTCTTTAAAGGTGATTTAAAAGGCAAAACTTTTGCCCTTTGGGGATTGGCGTTCAAACCCAATACCGACGATACCAGAGAAGCGCCAGCCTTGTACATCATTGAAGCTTTATTGGCTGCAGGTGCAACGGTAAAGGCCTACGATCCAGAAGGTATGGAACATGTAAAACGTCAAATTGGGGAGACTATCGAGTATGGTCAAAATCAATATGAAATTCTAGCCGGTGCTGATGCATTAATTATCGCTACCGAATGGAATGAATTCCGTACACCAGACTTCGATTTATTGGCTTCTGGTCTTAAATCAAAAGTAATTTTTGACGGAAGAAATGTATACAGTTTAGACAAAATGAAAGAACTAGGGTTTACCTATTTTAGTATTGGTAGAGAAACGATAAAATAAGTATAAAGTACAAGGTATTAAGTACAAAGTTAATGTTGTACTTTGTACCTTGTACTTTGTACTTTGTACTTTAAAGATATGGCTAGAAAAAGAGTATTAATCACAGGTGGAGCAGGATTTTTAGGATCTCACCTTTGTGACAGGTTTATTAAAGAAGATTACCATGTGATTGCAATGGATAACCTTATCACAGGTGATTTACGCAATATTGAACATTTGTTCAAATTAGAAAACTTCGAGTTTTATAACCACGATGTCTCTAAATTTGTACATGTTGCCGGAGAATTAGATTATATCTTGCATTTTGCTTCTCCAGCAAGTCCAATTGATTATTTAAAAATACCAATACAAACCCTCAAAGTGGGTTCTCTGGGTACACACAATTTGTTAGGCTTAGCCAAAGCAAAAGGGGCACGTATGTTAATTGCCTCTACTTCTGAAGTGTATGGCGATCCAACGGTGCATCCACAACCAGAAGAATACTGGGGAAATGTAAATCCTATTGGACCTCGAGGCGTGTATGACGAAGCCAAAAGATTTCAAGAAGCCATCACCATGGCTTACCATACTTTCCATGGTTTAGAAAC
>JBEAZU010000273.1:0-6368 GCA_041169945.1 Bacteroidota bacterium | reverse complement strand
AAGTTGTCTTGACTAATTTAATTTTAATGCCACCGACACCCGAATTCTTGAATGGCGATCTTTGCTTTACGCCGGGCGTATTGGCTCATTATGTAGTGAGAAACAGGGCGCCTAAATATGTGTGGTTTTTCCCTGCAGGATTTAGTCCTGCAACGGTGAGTGATGGCAATGCTGTGTTTGTAACACCGGGCGCAACAGGTGGGGTGGTTAAAGTGATCGCTCAACCTTTGACAGGATCTTGTGTGGCAAAAGATACCCTGAAGTTTACCGTTAATCCAAAGATTACACCCGTGGTTTCAAACAATGGTCCTGTTTGTATAGGATTGCCGGTTAGCCTTTCGGCCAATACCGTCGCTGGCGCAACGTACGCCTGGACAGGTCCGTCAGGCTTTACTTCTAGCCTTCAAAATCCTGTGGTAAATCCTGTGGTGGCTGGCGTATATTCATTGGTGATTACTAAAAATGGCTGTACTGGCCCAAGTGCTTCCACTACCGTGGGGGTTATTTCAGGCGTGCCAATTACCATTACCAGAACCGTTGAAGCTGGTGGCGAAGTGCTTGCTGCTGCCATCGGTTTTTCTAATTATGCTTGGACCAAAAGCTGTACCATTTCAGGCAGTTCTCCAACAGTGATTTCCACCACTCGTCTTCTAGATTTGTCTGGTGGTTTGGCTGGAGAAACCTGTACCTATACTGTAACCGCTAAAAAAACAGGGGGAAATGGTTGCTTGTCAACAGCAAGTGCAAGTTCTATTTATAAAAATGCAAGAGTAGCCACTGCTGAAGAGGCTAAAGTTAGCATTTATCCAAACCCAAGCAATGATGAAATTACCCTCAGCATTGCCCCTGATTTGATTGGTACTGCTTTTGAAATCATAAACACTGCCGGAGTGGTAATGAACAAAGGGGTGTTTACGGCTTCTCCCAATACCATCTCCATCGCAGCACTAAGTAGCGGCCAGTACGTGATTAAATATGTAGCCAATGCCAAAGTGGAAACGATGAGTTTTCAAGTGGTACATTAATCAATGAAGGGATTTGCTTGCCGTTTTTAGCAGAAAAATGAATGGCATAAAGACCTTAAATAGGGGGTGATTCGTAACAAATACACCTCCTTCAAGCAATGAATATGGTATCCAAAGAACAATGTCTGTCATTTTTTTTGATGGGCATTGTTCTTTTGCGTTGAAAAATACTTCAACATCTCTTCCTGATTAAATCTCATAATTCAAAACTCTTATTATCTTTGTAAACCACAAAGAAGTACTATGAGCAATCCTTGGAAAACCTTAGCGACGAAACAGATTTACGACAATCCTTGGATTAGCGTCAGAGAAGATAAAATAATTAATCCTAGGGGTGGTGATGGCATTTATGGGGTGGTCAGCTTTAAGTACAGGGCCATAGGTATTATTCCTATTGATGAAGAAGGGTTTACCTATTTGGTAGGTCAACATCGGTATTCTTTAGATGAATACAGCTGGGAGATTCCTATGGGTGGCGGTCCTAAAAATGAATTGCCAATAGAAGCGGCCAAAAGAGAACTGAAAGAAGAAACAGGATTTCTGGCAGAGAAATGGGAAGAAATTGCCAAAATTCATACCTCAAACTCTGTAACTGACGAAGAAGGTTATATCTTTGTGGCTGAAAACCTTATTGCTGGAGAAACTGAATTTGACGATACCGAAGACTTAAAACTTTGGAGACTTCCATTGAGTGAAGCCATTGACTTGGTCATGAACAATACCATTACCGATTCATTGACCGTCTACGGTTTATTGAAAATAGCAAGACTAAGAAATTTATAAGCCAAAACGCTTTACAAAAGCATGATTAGATTATTAAGAAAATTATATAGTTTTTGGGCATTGCTACTTTTTTTGGTAGGATTTTTTGCGTTGTACCCTTTTTTCTACCTGTTTTTGCAAAGTAAAAAAACACATCAAGCAGCGCATTTCCTCAATAAAATTTGGACCTATTGGGTGTTTAGTTTGTGTTTGGTTCCCATCGTTATCGTAAGAAAATCGAAATTGAAAAAAGGCCAAGCCTATATGTTTTGTGCCAACCATGCTTCTTACGCCGATATTCCTTTGATGTATGTGGCGGTAAATGTGCCGTTTTCATTTATAGGCAAACATTCACTAGGGAAAGTGCCCTTGTTTGGGTACATGTACCGAACCTTACATATTTTGGTTGATCGCAAAAGCAAAGACAGTAAATACCAAATCATGGTAGAGTCTTTCAAAAGGATAGACCAAAAGGAAAGTATCGTGATTTTTCCTGAAGGCACCATAGGTAAGCATCCTCCTGCAATGCTTGAGTTTAAAGAAGGCGCTTTTAAAATGGCTATTGAAAAACAGATACCCATTGTACCCGTGACTATTGTCAACAACTGGCTTATTTTAAGAGACGATGGACAATGGCTTTGCCAATGGAAACCTTATAAAGCAGTGGTGCATGAACCTATTGAAACCAAAGGCATGACCAGTGCAGATATTGGCGACTTGAAGCTTAAAACCAGGGCAATCATTGAACAACAACTTAAATTAGAACATCCAACGATATGATCATTAAAAAAGAAAACGTCAACAAAATTGCGCATTTAGCGCGTTTAGAATTCGACGATCAAGGGAGTGAAGACATGGCCAAAGACATGAATAAAATTTTGGACTGGATGGATAAATTAAACGAGCTCGATACCAAAGACGTTGTGCCATTAACCCACATGTCGGTGGAGGTAAATGTGCTGAGAGAAGATAAATTAATTCAAAGCCTTACGCACCAAGAAGCCTTGGCGAATGCGCCTAAAAAAGATTCTGACTATTTCAGGGTACCTAAAGTATTGGATATTTCTGAATAGTTTAGCGTTTAGTGTTTAGCGTTTAGTAATTAGTCCCTAGTGTTAAGTTTTTAGTATTTTTTAGACTAGTAACGCTGCACCCTAAATTCTATGCGCTATACTCTATATCCTTACCTATACCCTGTACCCTGTACCCTGTACTCTGTACTCTGTACTCTGTACCCTGTAAAACTCTAAAATATAAAAATGAAACATCTTTTTTTTTGGAACAATTGGCATTCAAGCTATCGTAATTTATACGTCATATTACTTGTGGTATTGGGTATTGGTTTTGTGGCTTTGGGAGCGTTTAGGTTCATGGGGCTCGACAGCGCCATTGCTTGGGAGACAGGCAATACCATTCAAAGCTTACCCCTCATTATCGATCAATTTAACAAAGGCTTAATGAATTATTCGGTGCAAGCCGATGCCTATTTGGTGTTTCAGCATTTTAAAGCTGGAGATATTCAATTGTATCCTATCGTGAGTTATCTTTATTTAGGGATTATTGTAAGCATGTTTTCGCTTTTTATGGCCAGTATTTCCTCTTTAAGAAACAATTGGTATTATCTTTTTGCCACCATCGCGGTTGGTGTATTGGTTAGTTTTAAAATTAATTTATTAGAAGTATTCGGATTCAAAAATGATTTGTTCCTAGGCATTGGGGTGGCGGCTTATTTGGCGTTATCTTATTACCTTGTCGCATTCAATAAGAACTTTACCTTATTACAACACTTTGCCCTGTTTTTGATACTGAGTGCGCTGTTTTTTGGTGTCATTTTAGGCGGTGCTCAAGTGAAAGAACCTGCCCTGCATTTGGTAAGCTATGGCATTACAGCTCCGATTGTAATTACCGTCTTGCTAATCTTTGTGACCTCTTTTGATAATATTCTGGTGTTTTTATACCTCATTACCGGCACGAGCAATGCAAGCACAAAAGGCAATGCCGGGAATTTTATCCTCATCACTTTGCTGTATTTGTTAAATATTGCACTGATTTACCTGAAGATGTCTCACACCATTGAATTCAATATCGTTTACGTTGATATTATGGTGGTATTTGTAACTTCTGTAGTGTCTGGTATTTGGGGATTTAGGAAAAGAAGTGAATTGTTTAGTACTATTTTACCCTTTCAAATTCAGGGTGCTTTGGTGTACATGAGCATGGCCATTATTGGGGTGTTTACCATTGTGGTGCAATTGTTGGCCGTGAATACGCCGATGATTATGTTTTTTGAAAACGTGTTGGTATATGCCCAAATTGGGATGGGGGTGATGTTTTTTGCCTATGTATTGGCCAATTTTGCCCTGTATTTAATTAGAAATCAAAAGGTGCATTTAGTGGTGTTTAAGCCTCATAAATTGCCTTTTGCCATGGTGCCTGCCATTGGTTTGGTGGTTTTTGCTTCTTTATTTATGAAGAGCGGCATGGTCTTGTACAACCAAGTATTGGCGGGGTACCATAACACCATTGCCGATACCTATAAAATTGCCAAGAATGATTTTGTCGCGGAAGAATATTACAAAACAGGAAAACAATATTTACATTTTAACTTTAAATCAAATTATGCTTTAGGTTGCATCGCCAGGGCTTTAGACAATACGGCTTTGAGTGTGATGTATTTTGAAGATGCGACCAATGAAGCCAATGAATTCGCCTATGTCAATTTGGCCAATTGCTATGATGAAAGCGATAATTTGTTTCATAAACTCGAAAATTTAAAAGACGGACAAAAAGCCTTTCCTAAAAGTGGTAAAATTGCCAACAATTTGGCCTTGGTGTTTAGGAAAACGAACCTCTCGGATTCCACCCTACACTATTTTAAAGTGGCTCGTTCGGAAGAAGAAAAAGTGGTATTGACCAACCTGTTGGCTTTTGCCATTGAAAAAAATGTAGACAAAATTGACGGTAGCATTTTGAAAGATGAAGCGCTCAACGACTACAACGACTATCCTGCCTTACAAGCCAATAAACTGTTTATATATAATAAATTAAACAAAAAATATGAGCAACAATACTTGGGTGGTCTGTATAAAGATTCGGTGTTGAACGAACATAATTTTGCCTATTTTGTCAATTACCAGTTAAGTCAAATTAAAAGTGCCGATACCAGCGTGTTGACGGCCATCAATACCTATATTAAAAAAGACACCATCAGTAAGTTTAGCGAAGATCTAAAATTCTTAAAAGCGGCTAAATACTATTATGCAGGCAATAAAAGTGCTGCCATTGCCCAATTGTATGAATTGGTAAATACGGGTACTTCGAATACAGGTCTTTATGCGAACACTTTAGGGCTTTGGATGATGGAGCAAAATGCATTTGGCTTAGCCATCGATTTCTTTAAATTCTCTAAAGAAAAACAAAACCGTACGGCTGGGGTAAACCTTGCTTTGGCATTTTCTGAGAATGGCAATTATGTAGAAGCGTATGATGAATGGGCGATTGTAAAAACTTCTCCCAATAAAGGTGAATATGATTTGGCGGTATCGATGATGCCTATCGTGGCCAATGCTCCTCTTGACCAGGTGATGGCTTGGGACGATAAAGCCAAATGTCTATTTATCCATTTTAGAAAAAATTATTTTACCAAAGTTGAGATTGGCTCTTTGTTTAATTCTTTGAAAGATGATTTGTATAAAATACAAACTTGTCCTGATATGATGTATTATTATACTTTGTACAACGATCCGAATGAGGCAATACAATTGTACGATTTGATTCATACTAATTTTAAAGTAGAGCCAGCCATTGCCCTGCAAATGAATACGTATTATGTGAAAGCTTTATTGCAAAAACAGGCTTACAAACAAGCGGAAGCGGCCCTAGGTAAAGCCTTGCATCAAGAAGACCGTGATTATTATGCCGCCATTATTGCAGAAAAAAATCACCAATTAAAGAAAGCGGAAGCCTTGTATTATAAAGTGGCGACCAATAATCCATTCAATGCAGAAGCCAATATTGATGCTGCGGTGTTTTTTAGCAATACCCTAAAAAATAACGACAAGGCGTATACCATTTTGGCAAATGCAGTTCGCAACAATCCGCAATCGGTGGCGGTATATAAAGCGTATTGCTTACAAGCAATCAATTCTGGCTTGTACAGCTTTGCCGAAGATGCCTTAAAATACCTGCAAAAATACCTTAGAGAAGAGGAGTTTGCGAGGTTTAAAACACAATATGACGCAGCATTGGCAAAGGCGTTGAATTAGTTTACAGGGTACAGAGTACAGGGTCTTGTGTACAGGGTACAGAGTACAGGGCTTTTTCTCCGTTGTTGGCGTTTTTCTCCAACAACATGATAGGTAAATGCACCGTGTTTATTTAGAAAATAAGTAATCAAAAACGAATAGAACAATTGTTGGTGAAGAACACCAACAATGGCATGGCAAGAAGAATAAAAAAATATGAAAATATATACCAAAACAGGCGATACGGGGCAAACATCTTTGTTGGGAGGCACAAGGGTGAGTAAGGCGCATGCGCGAATAGAAGCGTATGGCACGGTGGACGAACTCAATTCTTATG
>JBEAZU010000272.1:0-13712 GCA_041169945.1 Bacteroidota bacterium | reverse complement strand
GGTACAGGCATCGTATACCAATGGAGTAAAGACGATACCACCTTA
This sequence comes from Bacteroidota bacterium, assembly GCA_041169945.1. Classification (GTDB taxonomy): domain Bacteria; phylum Bacteroidota; class Bacteroidia; order Cytophagales; family UBA9547; genus CALPQG02. The sequence goes on along the minus strand of JBEAZU010000272.1, from coordinate 13,667 downwards.
CCCGAAGAAACTAATCAAACCTATTTAGTGAGACGTGCAGGGGTTTATAAAGTAGTGGTAAGTGCATCAGGTTGTGTCAGTGTAAATGGTGCTGTTTCAATCACTTCATCTTTGCCCGAGGTAGAGGACCAAACTGTTTGTAATGCAGGTCCTGTAACCTTTACGGTAAATAATCCTGGCGCAGACAATTTCGAATGGTATGATGAAGCCACTAATGGAACGCTTTTGTATACAGGAACAAGTTTTACTCCAACAGTAAGCGCTACCCAAACATTTTATGTGGTTAAAAAGGGCGCTTTAGTTGGTAGCAATTGTATTGGCTTACCTACTTGGGATTCCAATACCATTTTTGGTGCACCCGGACAAGCGTATGATGTTGTATACAATAATGTTAAATATACGGCGCAATGGTGGACCAAAGGTGATCTCCCTACGGCAGGTAGTGTTTGGCTCGACAAAGGTTCATGTGGCACTCCCGGCTGTGCTAGAATGCCAGTAATTGCAACACTCACCAATTGTACAGGCATCAATCAGTCTGCTCATGTTTCACAAATTACAATACAACCTAATCCTGCAAAACACCTTGTTAAACTTGGTTTTAATGCTGCCACAACGGCACAAATAGCCATTACTTTAATGTCGATTCAAGGCAATCAAGAAATCAATATTTACAGTGGTCTAAGTGAAGTTGGTTCTAATCAATTAAGTATTCATTTGCCATCCATTCCCTCAGGCGTTTATGTTTTAAAAGTGAAAGGTCAACATTTAAACATAAGTTCAAAATTAGTGATTGAGTAAATTAAATTACAATAAAAAAGGGGCATTTCGATTATTCGAAATGCCCCTTTTTTATTGTAATTATACCAAGCTAATGTTGTTTATGATTTGATAAATAGTGTTTAATGGCTATTATTCAGCCACATCTATTTAAATAATGCCTCAATAACCTTTCCTTGTCCAAAAGGCATTTTAAAACCCAATAATTCCGCAATGGTAGCGGTAATGTCTATTTGAACATAGGTTTTATGTTCAATATAATTGCTTTTAAAGTCTGGGCCAAAAGCGAAAAGGTTGATATGTCGGCACCCTTCACAATCATCACCATGGTTTACAAAACCATCTTTATGTCCATTGGTGTGACGACCATGGTCATTGGTCACAAATATAGTTGTATTGTCTTTATAGTATGGGTCGGTCTGAACAAGTTTCCAAATTTCCCAAACCAAACTGTCGGTGTCTTCTATCCCTTTTAAATAACCTTTCCAGTGATTCGCATGACCTGAGGCATCCGGCTCTTTAAAGTTGACCAATAAAAGATTAGGTTGTTTGGTTTTAAGCACTTCCATCGTCCTTCTGAAAGTTGTACTGTCATGACAGTAGTCAGTACCTAAGCCTTTATTTCCACACAAGGTTTTTGGATTAAATTTAAAATAAAAATCATCTTCCATACAATTAGACAATACTTCAAGTTTATCCTTAGAGGTGATAAGGTATGCTTTTGAGGCAGGTAATTGAGATTTTTTTAGATAATATTGAAATATAGAAGGATATTCTGGCAATTGAGTGCCATAAGAATTTTCTAGTTCTTGTTTGTGACCCGTACAAATTGCGGTATGTCCAGCAGTGGTGTAGGTAAAACCATCATTATAGAAGTTTGTAAAAACTACTCCACTTGGGGCAATAGTCTTTGCCATTTTGGGGATATACTGATGGCTAGTATCTCCCCATGTTTCACTATATCTTGGGCCATCTACCACCAAAACAATCACATGTTTTGTTTTGTACGACTTTGTTGTTTGTGCTTTGTGCTCTCCAAAGCACAAAAGTAATGCGCCAAAGAGGCTAATGTGAAGGCAAAATGTTCCCATGTGATAAGAAAGGTTTGGTCATCTATAAAACAAAGATATCACAAACCTTTAATGATTGAAGGCATTTCGATAACAATTAAAATCCAAATGGAAAGGTTTCAGGGATCTGGTGTCCATCAGGTTCAATATGCAAGGGATGAAGTGCCTTCGTACGGTCAAAAAATATGAAATAATCATAACGATTGGGCATATCGCTAGGGACATAATTCCCAAATTCCTCATATTCAGGATGGTAAACGACACCAATCGCACGATGGCCTATTGTCTTATTGAGCAAAGGTTCCTGTATAACGTCTTTTAGATTTAAAAGGATGTTTTGGGCTGGATAATGTTGATGAAGCAATTGTTCCCAACTACCAGTGATGGCAGGAGGCACATTCATTTTTCGCATTACATCTCCCCATGACCTCCCAGCAATAACATTTCCTTGATAAGCACCAAACCCAACCAATACCACGCCCTCTTGTTGGTGTTGGTCACGCACCAATTGTCCCACATTTACCATTCCTTGTTTATACATATCTGTGGCTTTGGCATTGCCAATATGGGTGTTGTGTTCCCAAATAATGGCTTTACTCTCCTTACCATGAAAAGTCATCAAGCGATTGAGTGTATTTACCATGTGTTTATCCCTGATGTTCCACGATAGGGGTCCTCCTTTTACCATGGCTCTATAATATTTTTCTGCATTCACGGTTACCAAGGCATTTTGCTCGGTGCTAAATACATGTTCATGGTCAGTATTGTAAGTCGGTAGCTGGGCTTGAATTTCACGCAACAAGGTAGTGACTTCTTTCTCACAGAGTTCGGGGACAAGCCTAGACGCATTGGCATAGGACTGCCCTTCACTAGCACGATATGGTTCAAAACATTGCATGGTATGGATGGCTGTTTGTAAAGTTAAGGGATCATTTTTTTCTAAATAGGCCACTATTGCCTCCATTGATTCCCATAAACTATATACATCTAAGCCATAAAACCCTACTTTGGGAGCATTTTTCAAGGATTGGTTGTGGTTTTTTAGCCATTCTGAAAAGGCGACCATCTCCCAATTAGCCCAAAGCCAAGTTGGCCACCTGTTAAAGGAATGCAGGACTTTTGCTGCATTTTCTCCAGACCCTGGATATTGCTTGATATAACGATTTAAACGATAACAATCTGGCCAATCACCCTCTACGGCAATAAATGAAAATCCTTTTTCTTCAATCAAACGCTTACTGATTTTTGCCCGCCAAGCATAATATTCATGTGTTCCATGTGATGCTTCGCCTAGTAAAACATATTTTGCGTCACCGATGTCATTCATCAACACATCCAAATCATCATTGTGTTTCAGAGGACTAGCAATTGCATGAAATAATGCTTTATAAGTGTGAAAAGTAGCGGTCGTTTTCATTTTAAAAAGTGTTTCTACAAATTTGACTTATTGTATTGAAATAGAAAATGTTATATATCATTTTCATTTGTGATTTTAATCCTTGAAAACAAGTATGATTCAAGTGTATGTTTGTACTATACTTTTTACTTATAAGGATTGCATTTTATGTCTGAAACTCATTTTTCTGGTATTATTAGACTACCTATTGCAAGGAAAAAATTAGAAGGGGAGCTACACATTCCTGCACAATCAAAGTCATTGGTGATATTTTCGCATGGGAGTGGTAGTAGTCGCTTTAGTGAACGCAATATATTGGTAGCTAAAGCATTGCAACGGCAACAAATTAGTACTTTTTTATTCGATTTGCTAACACCAGAAGAAGATCGGAGATTTGAAAACAGGTTTAATATTGAATTGTTATTTGAACGACTTGTGATGGCAACAAAATATATCAATAGGCTTCCTGCTTGTCAAGCATTGCAGATTGGTTATTTTGGCGCAAGTACGGGTGCTGCTTCAGCCTTTTTTGCCGCAGCAACTTTGCCGCACCTTGTCAAGGCAATCGTTTCTCGTGGCGGAAGACCTGATCTTGCCATCGCCGTCGCGCCCAAAATAAAAGCACCAACCCTGTTAATTGTTGGTGAAAACGATCAAGAGGTATTGGGTTTGAATCAAAAAGTATTGTCGGTGTTGCAATGTGAAAAATCACTTCAAACGATTCCTTTGGCCACTCATTTGTTTGAGGAACCTGGTGCCTTACAGGCCGTAGCCCTTTTGGCTTCCGATTGGTTTAAAAAATATTTGTAATTTAATAGAAATGATATGTTTACAGATCGGTTAGACGCTGCACATCAATTGGCAAAAAAGCTTGACAACTATAAAGACACGGATGCTGTTGTCTTGGCAATCCCTAGGGGTGGGGTTCCCATAGGGGCAGTGGTGGCGAGGGATCTACATTTGCCCTTGGAAATTTTACTTGCTAAGAAAATAGGCCACCCTATGAATCCTGAATTTGCGATTGGTTCTGTTACCTTGTCGGGAACAGTTATTAATCCCAATCTTACAGGCATCACGGAAGACTATATTGTATCGGAAACTAAAAAGATTCAAGCGTCATTAAAAGCAAAATATCAATTATTTATGGGAGATACAGCTCCCCTAAGTTTGGAAAATAAAATTGTAATTTTGGTTGATGATGGCATTGCCACAGGAAGTACGTTTCAAGCAGGTATTGCGTCAATAAAGAAACATAAGCCTATTAAAATGGTCGTGGCAGCACCTGTCGCTTCCAAAGATGCGGTGCAGCTGTTGAAACCTTTGGTAGATGAAATCATCTGTGTTGCTATCCCTGCCTTGTTTTATGGTGTCGGACAATTTTATACCAATTTTAGTCAGGTGACCGACCAAGAGGTAATCTCGACCTTAGCTGCTTTTCGCAAGAAGGAAACCATGACTGATGAGAAAGGATAATCAATGCCTTTCCAAACTGGGAAGTAGTACGACAAATTTGATTTAAGCTTTGAACTATTCTAATTCAATAGGGAGAATAATAGGCTAACAACGCCAATAAAAAAAGCCTTTATCTTTCGACAAAGGCTTTTTATTGGGTTATAAATTGATAACATTAAAACATTTCAATTTCTAATGGTTTTGGGTTCATCTTAATAATACCCACTTTAGTCATTAACCATATTACTGGAAATGTAGGATCAAACTCATACCATTGTGCTGCAAATTTAGCACTGGTAGGGAATTTATGATGGTTGTTTTGGAATAATTCACCTCCCATTAACACATCAAATACCAAGCTGTTTTTTGATTTGTCATTATTGTCATAGTTTGAGTAACCATACATGTGGCCACACCAGTTCACAATGGCACCATGAACAGGACCCATTAAGAAATGTATTGGCAATAAGAAATACAAATACCACATGCCTGCAGGTACAAATTCTATGTAAAATAATGAATAGGCCGTGCCCCAAAATAGTCTTGAAATCCAAGTATCACCAATCTTGTCAATAATAGGGTATTCTGGTAGGTCTTTTGCAAAACGATCTTCAGGTGTTTTTCTGTATTTTAAGTAATCGTTGTAAATGTTTTTAGTTTGCCACATCATGGTAAACAAGTTGGTCGCATGATGTGGAGAGTGTGGGTCTCTTTCAGAATCAGAATAGGCATGATGCATTCTGTGCAATACCGCATAAGCCCTTGGACTCAAGAAGGATGAGCCTTGAGAGATATAAGTTAAGGTATGGAAAAACTTTTCCCAAAACTTACTCATGATAAACAAATGATGCGCACCATAACGATGCAAATAGAAGGTTTGGCAGAATAGGGATAGGTACCAGTGTGCCACAAAGAAGATCAGAATTGTTGTCATTGGATTTGAATTATTATAGTTTCGAAATGAATTTGAATGGAATATTTTTTGTAGTGGGCAAATTTATATCAAATTAATGATAATACCACTTTTGGTGTTGATTAAGTTCATTTCGTGTTGCAATTAATTTTAATAAGCCATTTATCGTGTATTACTTAATGAAATAGGAACTGATACAAAAAACTTCACAAATAGTACATTGTCAGCGGTGACGTATGGACTCCATTTTGAGGTGTTGTCTAAATAATCTGTAAAAGGATTGAGGAGTTGGGCTTGTACTCCTAGTCTATAATCATTTTTGAAAATATAATTATAGCCTATAAATACCGGCATTGACAAGGCAATACTTCTGTAATCTTCATCATCGTCTCTGGTATTTGTATTGTTGATTAAATTATTACCATCATTATCCATGACATTAAACCTGATAATCCCCAAACCTGCACCAAGATAGATAAGGTATTTTTTTTTGGAAATTACATTGAAATTCAATGTATAATCAAATGTAAACAGGGAGGTTTTGAAATAATTAATAGGATAAACAATGGTCCCCGCTCTATTTTTCACGCTAAAACCAATTGATTGTCCTTCGATTATACCATAAGAAAGATTAATTCGACCATTTAATCGGTTATTTTTACAAAAACGTAAGCCGACATTAGCGCTTGATGAATAATTTCCAAATCCTTCATTCAAGCTTCCTTTATAGGAGTTGGCACTAATGCCAGCTTCTAGGTATAGTTTTTTGATTTGTGCATCAGCTGTGCTGACAAACAAAAAGAAGAAACAAAGCTGTAGTGCGACAATTGTTTTCATATAAAAAGCCCTGCAAAAAGCAGGGCCGTTGACTTATTGGTAAATATTATATTTCAGAGAAATCAAAGGTTTCAAGGAAATTGGTGTTGAATTTACCTGATCTAAAGATAGGGTCATCCATCAATTTAATATGAAAAGGAATAGTTGTTTTAATCCCTTCGATCACAAATTCTTGTAGTGCTCTTTTCATTCTGTTTAAGCCTTCTTCTCTATTGCTTGCGGTGATAATTAGTTTCGCAATCATTGAGTCATAATTGGCTGGAATGGTATAGCCAGAATACACGTGTGTGTCAACCCTAACACCTCTTCCTCCAGGAAAGTGTAAATTGGTTATTTTACCTGGACTTGGTCTAAATCCATGACGAGGATCTTCCGCATTAATTCTACATTCAATAGAATACCTTGCAGGGAACCTACTTTCAGAAGACAAAGGTTCTCCAGCAGCAATTCTAATTTGTTCTTTGATTAAATCAAAGTCTGTCACTTCTTCAGAGATAGGATGTTCCACTTGAATACGTGTGTTCATCTCCATGAAATAGAAATCACCAAATTTATCTACCAAGAATTCGAAGGTACCAGCACCTTCATAATTGATGATTTTAGCACCAGCAATGGCGGCATCACCCATTTTCTTTCTCAACTTGTCGGTCATCGCAGGTGAAGGGGTTTCTTCTACCAACTTTTGATGACGACGTTGAATTGAACAATCTCTTTCTGAGAAGTGTACTACGCGGCCTTTGCCATCTCCCATCACCTGTATTTCAACATGGCGAGGTTCTACTACAAATTTTTCAAGGTATAATTCGTCATTTCCAAAACATGCTGCCGCTTCCATTTTGGCGTCGGTCCATGCTTTTTCCATTTCTTCATCGTTATTTACAATACGCATCCCTCTTCCTCCGCCACCAGCAGTAGCTTTAAGTATGACAGGGTATTTTACTTTTGCCGCAAGTTTATACGTATCGGCTAAAGATTTGAGCAAACCATCTGAGCCAGGTACGGTAGGTACCCCAGCTTTTTTCATGTATGATTTTGCGGTGATTTTATCACCCATCGCCTGAATCATTTCAGGTGTTGGACCGATAAATTTAATTTTATAATCTTGGCAAATCTTAGAGAAATCTGCGTTTTCAGACAAAAATCCATAGCCAGGGTGGATCGCATCAGCATTGGTGATTTCCGCTGCAGAAATGATACTTGGAATACTTAAATAAGATTGTGAACTTTGTGCTGGTCCGATACAAACGGCTTCGTCTGCAAAACGAACATGAAGGCTATCTTTATCTGCTGTAGAATAAATGGCAACAGTTTTAACACCCATTTCTTTGCATGCTCTGATGACACGCAATGCGATTTCGCCTCTATTTGCTATTAATACTTTTTTAAACACTTTTACTACAATTTAGTTGTGAATATACAAAAGTCTAGGTTCTATAATTAAAAATAGTTAGTAGTCACCAGAGATGATCATGGCGTCTACTAACTATTTATTTTATGTTTTTGCTAAACTGGTTCAACTAAGAACAAGGGTTGGTCAAATTCAACAGGCGTAGCATTCGCTACCAAAATTTTAACAATTCTACCTGAAATATCCGATTCAATTTCATTGAACAATTTCATGGCTTCAATGATACATACTGGAGTTCCTTTCGCGATTTCACTTCCTACCGTAACGAAATCATCTGAATCAGGATTGGCAGAAGAATAGAACGTGCCAATCATGGGTGATTTGATGGTGATAAGATTTGATTCGACCACTGGCGCTGGGCTTGCTGCCACAGGGGCTGCAGCCGCTACTGGCGCAGGGGCTTGTTGAAGTTGTTGCGGAGCTGCTGCAAATACTTGCTCTACTCTCGTGGCAACAGTTGAATTTCTTTTGGTAGAAATTTTAAATTGTTCTGTTTCAATGTTTACTTCATCAAGGCCAGAGTTGGCGATAAAGTCAATTAGTTTTTGTAATTCTTTTGGTTCCATTTGATTGTTATTTAACACGCTCTGCGTAAGAACTATCTCTTGTATCTACTTTAATTATTTCGTCTTGGTTGATGAACATTGGTACTTGAATTTCAGCACCAGTTTCAAGGGTAATTGTTTTCGTTGCATTGGTCGACGTATTTCCTTTCACAGCTGGTTCTGCATAAGTTACTTGTAAAATAACAAATGGAGGAAGTTCGCACATTAAAGGTGTTTCTGTTTCCGCATGAAATAAAACTTCTACCTCTTGACCATCTTTCATCAATTCAGGTTTTTGAATTATTTTTTCTTCTAAGGTAATTTGTTCAAAAGATTCGGCATCCATAAAATTGTAGCCATATTCGTCTTTGTACAAAAATTGATGTGGTCTGCGTTCAATTCTAGCGGTTTTAATTGTAACCCCCGCATTGAAAGTATTGTCAATCGTACGGCCTGTTTTAATGTTTTTCAGTTTTGTTCTCACAAAAGCCGGACCTTTACCAGGTTTTACGTGTTGGAAGTCAGTAATGATGTATAAATCATTATTGTATTCTAAGCACAGGCCTGGTCTGAAATCTGCAGTAGTTGCCATTTATTAAATACGATAATTAAATGATAATTTGTAATTTTTTTGCGCTTTGTTGTGCTCCTTAGCAAGGGCTATTTCGTGTCGTAAGCCCATTTGAGATACATCGATCCCCATGTGAAACCGCCACCAAAAGCAGCCAATATTACATTGTCCCCTTTTTTGAATTTGTTTTCAAAATCCCAAAATACAAGTGGTATGGTTGCCGCAGTGGTGTTGCCATAACGTTCAATGTTGATCAACACTTTGTCTGACCCAACATCCATACGATTGGCGGTTGCATCAATGATTCTTTTATTGGCTTGATGAGGAACCAAGTAGGCAATATCATCTCCCGATAATTGGTTTCGTTCCATGATTTCCGCTGAAACGTCAGCCATGTTTTTAACGGCAAATTTGAATACCACAGGACCATCTTGGTATGCCCATCTTTCATCTGAATCTACCAGTTCGGCTGTCATTGGGTAACGACTTCCGCCAACTTTTGAATTTAAATGAGGGTAACCAGAACCATCCGCTTTTAAAATGCTGTCAATAACGCCAAGCCCTTCAGTATTTGGTTCTAAAAGTACCGCACCAGCCCCATCACCAAAAATAATGCAAGTTGAACGATCTTTGTAATTGATAATGGAAGACATTTTGTCTGCTCCAATGACAATTATTTTTTTGTATTTGCCACTTTCGATGTAAGCCACCGCATTTGACATGGCATATAAAAAACCAGAACAAGCAGCTTGTACATCGTAGCTAAAGGCATTTTTACATCCTACCATATCACCTACCATGTTAGCAGTAGAGGGGAATATGAAATCAGGTGTAACAGTGGCTACAATAATCAAATCAATATCTAAAGGATCTGTATTGGTTTTTTTGAGTAAGTCACGTACCGCATGTTCGCACATGTAGGACGTACCTAAACCTTCCCCTTTCAATATTCTACGTTCTTTTATGCCTGTGCGAGAAAGTATCCATTCATCAGTAGTTTCAACTAAGGTTTCAAGTTCTTGATTGGTAAGTACATACTCAGGAACATATCCTCCAACACCGGTAATAGCAGCCGTAATTTTACTCATTTAATATTTTATTTTAAACAAAAAAATGCTTACAACAATTAGCTGTAAGCATTTTTAATTTTTTCAGTTATACCAGATTCAGCAAGCTGTTTAGACATTTTTATCATGTGACTTATGGCAGTTGCCGTAGAGGAACCATGACCTATGATAACATTTCCATTCACCCCTAAAATTGGACTTCCGCCTACTTTTTCCCAATTGAATAAATCAATAAATGGGTCATTATAGCCTTTCGCTGATAAAATAGGGTAGAGTGATTCCGCCATTTTAAGGATCACATTGCCAACATAACCATCACAAATGATCAGGTCTGCTTTATCTGTCAGTACATCTCTCCCCTCAATATTGCCTACGAAATTTACTTTTTCATTTGCTTTGATGAGTTGGTAAGCGGCCTGTAATAAAGCGGTCCCTTTTTCTTCTTCTTCGCCAAGATTCATTAAACCAACAGTTGGTCGATCGATGCCATACATATATTTGACATATAGCGAACCTATATGCGCAAATTGAGCCAATACTTCAGGTTTAACCTCTGCATTTGCTCCTACGTCTAACACCGTTCCGTATCTACCTGACTGTTTTGGGATAAATCCCGCTATTCCAGGTCTTAATACACCAGGAATAGTTTTAATGGTGAACATTGCTGCAACCAACATCGCTCCAGTATTGCCAGCACTACAAAATACATCGACTTCACCAGTCATCAGTAATTTGTAACCTACTACTATACTAGAATCTTGTTTAGAGGCAACCGCTTTAGCAGGATGCTCTCCCATTCCGATAACTTCAGAAGCATGCACTATTTCAAATGCATCTACTGAAGCTCCTTGAGAGAGCAGCATGTTTTCTACTACAGCCTTATCACCAATAAGCACTATCTGTACGTCAGACGGCAGATCTTGTTTCGCAATAAGTGCTCCTTCGATCACTACTGCGGGCGCATAATCACCGCCCATTGCATCAAGGGCAATTTTCATGTATTATGCTAATACTTCTTTTTCCATTACTACTTTACCTTTATAGTAAAGTTTCCCTTCGTACCAATGAGCTCTGTGGAAAAGGTGAGCTTCACCTGTTGTAGGGCAAATCGCATAGTTTTTAGCCTCAGCTTTGTAATGCGTTCTTCTTTTATCTCTTCTAGTTCTAGAAATCCTACTCTTTGGATGTGCCATTGTAAATCCTTATTTATTTAATCTATTGTAAATTATTATTCTTTAATTTTAATAAAGCCGCAAATCTAGGGTCAATTGGTTCATTTGTTGAATTTGTTTCTTCCTCTGAATCCATTGTTTCACTTGCGTCTTCTTCATCGTCAAAATAGTCGTGTACTTCTCCGTATATCAATACATCTTCCTCTGAATCCTCTGTTTCAAATTTTGGATGTATTTTTTTAAACGGTACTTGAACAGCTATGAACTCATAAATATACTGAAATAAATTTATGGTAGCTGTTCCTGTGCTCAATACTATCAATTCTTCTGATATTTCTTTGAAAGCTTCTCCAAATTTGAATACCAATCTATTTTGCGCATCTATCGGAAATTGAAATTCTTCCAAACTTCTGTCGCACAATAAAGTGATTTCTCCTTTAGTGTCAAATTGCAATACAATCATATTTTCAGATTTTTGCAATTCGACTTTTACTTTTAAAGTCCCTTTTTCTACCAAACTGTCTTGCATTGCTGCAAAAAAACGATCATCAATTTCATATTCAAAATCATGCTTACCGTTACGTAAACTGACAATATCGATATTATACAAGCGTTCCTCTTTCATTATTTGGCACAAAATGAGCCTGCAAGTTAAGAATAAAAAACCTTTTAGAAAACTGTTTTCAAATCTTATTCTTATTTTTTTTGAAAACACCCCCTAAATTGCCCTCTCTTATTCTGTATCGTGCATTAGTTTAGTTAATTTTTTGCTGAATACCAATAGTACCACAGCTGCCACCATTGGAATGGTCACAAATATCATAAAGAAATTACTGATGGAGCTGGCTTTCGAGATTTCTTGCATGTAGCCCGACAATGCACCGCCGATGTAATTTGCTATTGCTATCGCTAAAAACCAAACGCCCATCATGGTGCCTGCTAATTTTACTGGTGCCATTTTGGTGACCATGGATAAGCCAACAGGCGATAAGCAAAGCTCACCCACAGTATGCAATAAGTACATGAATACTAGCCAACACCAATGTACATGACCTTTGGCAACTCCTGTCGCGCCTACAATCAACACCATAAATCCAATGGATAAAAATATTAATCCTAATGCAAATTTAGTAGGAGAGGACGGGTTTTTGTTTTTGATGGCCAACCATTTCCATAAGGCAGAAAATGGCAAGCCTAACACAATAATTAAAAATGCATTGATGGCTTGGAACCATGCCGTTGGGATGTCGAACATGTATTTTCCCATCGCATCTGCTTGAATGAACCAAGAACCTATGATATTTGGTAATTCAATGATTTTGTTGACATAAGTATGGGTAAATAAATTTACACTCGAACCAGCTTGTTCATAGGCAAGCCAAAAAGTGATTTGGAAAAAAGCCAAAATGAAAATTACCAATAGTTTGTCTTTTTCTATACTCGTCAATGGTTTTGCTCGCTCAATTTGTTGTTGGCTTGAATTTTTGACAGGTTCTTGGATATGATGTTTGGTTAATGAAAATACAATTAAGCCAACGATCATCCCAATTCCTGCGGCACCAAAACCATAATGCCAGCCGTACGCTTGCGCCAAGTAGCCACATACCAATGTGCCTAAAAAGGCGCCTAAGTTAATGCCCATGTAGAATATCGTGAAGGCAGAGTCTTTTAATGCTTTTAAATCCTCGTTTTTACTGTATATTTCTCCTACCAAGGAAGAGATGTTAGGTTTAAAAAAGCCGTTGCCTATAATCAATAAACTTAATCCAGCAAAAAAAGCATAATCTGAATTGATGGCTAAAGCGCCATGCCCCAAAGCCATTAATATTCCCCCAACAATGATGGAGCTTTTAAATCCCCAATATTTGTCTGCAATATAGCCACCTATCAATGGTGTTAAATATACCAGTCCGGTATAAATACCATACAATTGACCACTTGCCATTTCGCTCCAACCTAATCCTCCCTCGCTGATGGCTGTTACCAAATATAAAACCAAGATGGCCCGCATCCCATAATAGCTAAAACGTTCCCACATTTCTGTTAGAAAGAGCCAAATTAATACCTTAGAGTGTCTTTTTTTTGTGCTGTTCATGATTTGAGCTTACTGATATGACGTGTTAAAAATGCATAATAGAATAAAACTTGCAGATAATCAACAAAAAGCGTGATATATAGAATATTTTTTTTACCTTTGTAAAGAATTTTACCTAGGACGATTATTGTTCACCCGAATAATACAGTCCCTAGCCTTTAAGATCGGGGATGTAAAGCAGTCTACCTGCTACATGGCACGCAATCCTTGCAATCTGACAGAGGCGACGTTGAAGTTCGTACTCATAAGATTATTAAATCCAAAAAATGACCGCAGAAATTATGTTTGCAGACCTTTCCTTATCGGAAGAGGTACTGAACGCCCTTACAGAAATGGGCTTTGAAAAACCGTCGCCTATCCAGGC
>JBEAZU010000271.1:0-9101 GCA_041169945.1 Bacteroidota bacterium | reverse complement strand
CATTTTTAAATTTCCCAACCTTGTGTTCATAATTTGACCTACAATCTAAAATGACCACATCCTCATCATCCTTCATTTTTTTAAATGCAGCAGGTTCGAGATGTATCCCTGTTTTTTCGTTCGGGTTGATATGTGCTAAACTTGAGTAAACGATTTCAGACTTTACGCGCACATGTGTTTTTTGAAAGGCATGTTTGGGGTATTCCTCTATTTTAAAATCAATCTTAGCAAAGCGAGGATCGGCCTTAAGTAAGGCCATATATTTGTGGCAATTTTCTTTTAAGCCAGAAACCGTGCCGTTAAGTCCTTCGTGAGAAACAATAACACGCCCCTTGATGTCGTGCTCAATACAAAATAAGTGGTGTTGCTCCCTGAAGGCTTCCGTGTCTTCAATGGTGGTATAGCAATAATAGAGTAGAATTAAGTAATTGTTTTCCATGTTATTTTACTTCAACTTAGCTTCAACTAAGGGTAAATGAGACAGGTTACAAAATTACTATAAATATTCGAAATGAACTTACTATTTAAGAAATTAAAGGTTTTATTCAAAATTAAAATATAGGGTAATGGTGTGTAAAGATATACTTTGAAGGCTTTTACTGAACACATATTGGTCAGGAATAGCCATGTTGCTGAAACCATGAGAGAACCTGATTTCAGGAGCAAACTTAAACATTTCATTGTAAATATCGAATCCAAAACCGTACTCTACCCCAAAACCCATGTTTTCCAATCTTACTTGATCCGGTTTAATATCTTTCTTTTTGGTATTGGCAGAAATGGTCATTTTTCCTCCTCCAAGTACATACATACGCGCATTTCCCCTTCTTTTGGACTTGTATTTCAGCATCAGTGGAATTTCAACATAAGTGGCTTCAAATTTTTGTGATACCTTGGTATTATTGGCAAATTGATAATTTAGGCTGCGTTCCGTAAAAGAAACCCCAGGCAAAATCCTTAAATCTAAGTAATCGTTAAAACGCACACTCACAATAAATCCAAGCATTGCTCCTCCTGCCCAAGGTGCAGCGATAGAAACAATAGAATCTTTTTTAGCGACAAAATAGCTAGATGGGGTAACCTCAAATGCATTAGAATTCAAGGCTAAATAAAAGCCAAAATGCAGAATTTTGTCATCATAATTAGGAAGGTTAAAAACTTTTTGAGCATGTGAAAAATGGCTTCCTAATGTACTGATTAAAAATATTAAGCTAATTTTTCTCCAATGTAAATGGAGCTGATGCCAAAGGTTAATGGGATGCATTTTGTTAATTTAAAACCAGATTTTTCAAACACTTTTAAGAAATCTTCTCCGTCAGGAAAAGCATGTACAGATTCAGGTAAATAGGTATAAGCCGTATTGTCTTTAGAAAACAGTTTTCCTACAACAGGTAAAATGTTTTTAAAATAGAAATTATACAACTGCTTCATCGGAAAAGCCTTAGGCTTAGAAAATTCCAAAATAATAGTTTTGCCACCTGGCTTTAAGACACGGAACATGTCTGTAAGTCCTTTTTCCAAATTTTCAAAATTCCTAACCCCAAATGAAACGGTGATGGCATCAAAAGTATTGTCTTCAAAATTTAATTTTTCTGAGTCACCAAGCAACAGTTCAATTTTATTTCCAAGCCCTAATTTATTGATTTTTTCTTGTCCATATTTTAACATACCCGCAGAAATATCAACGCCAATTACTTTGTCGGGAGATAAACGTAAGGCTTCAATGGCAAAATCGCCCGTGCCAGTGGCAATGTCAAGAATGAGCTTAGGATTGTTATTGCGAAGTAATTTAATGGCTTTTTTGCGCCAATAAATATCTATACCAACACTTAGAAAGTGATTGAGAAAGTCGTATTTAGGAGAAATGTTATCAAACATTTTCGCAACCTGCTCTTTCTTACTCAGTTTTAAATCTTTATAGGGAAGTACTGTCATAATTATAGCACAATTTTACTAATGTTTAAAGGAATTTCCTATTCAATACCCAATTAATAAACCCTGCAATTATACGGAAGGATTAATTGTAAAACCAAGTACCATTAAATCATCCATTTGCTCTTCAGTACCTCTCCAATTGGCTATGGTCGTATCGAGTTTGTTTTTTTGAACTTCCGCGTCTAAATGATACATGTCAAGGAACAGTTGTTTCATTCTTCTAGCAGAAAACTTGTTTTCAAAGGCTTCGTCAAACTGGTCTTGAAAACCATCAGAAGTCAAGAAGAAAGTTGTTTTAGAAGTGATTTGCAAGGTATGGTTGGTAAACTTGCGTTCTTGTTCTTTTTGAAGTCCCCCAATGGAATATTTATCTGCTTTCAATTCTTTCACTTCATCATTTTCAATATAAAATAAAGAATTGTTCGCGCCAGCATATTGTACCTCATGGGTAGTTTTATGTACCGAAATCAACACGATATCCATCCCATCTTTTTGGAGATTGTCGGCTTGGTCTTGTTTCAACAATCTTCTAATGCCTTTGTGAAGGTTATTTAAGGCTTCGGCAGGCTCCACGATATTTCTTTCATTGACAATTTGATTCAATAAAGTATTGCCAATCATACTCATAAAGGCACCAGGCACTCCATGACCAGTACAGTCTACCGCGGCAATAATATAACGATCAGAACGCTCGGCAAACCAGTAAAAATCACCACTTACAACATTTTTAGGTTTAAAGAAAACGAATGCATTGTCTAAAACCGATTTGAATTGTTGTTCTGAAGGCAAAATGGCCGCTTGAATTTTTTGAGCATAATCAATACTATCGGTTACGTCATGGTAAAGGTTTTCAATGATCGTTTTTTGTTTTACCAATTCTTCTTTTTGTTCTAACACTTGTTGGGTACGTACCCTTACTTTTTCTTCCAAGACTTTATTGGCTTTTTCTAAAGCCCTGAGCCTGTATACAATTACGAGGTATATTACAAAAATACTAAACAAGCTTACTAAACTAATAAACCAAGTTGTTTTCCAAAATGGGGGTTTAATGGTTATATAAAATAGTTTTTCTTTACTAATTTGGTTGAATACATTTTTAGCTCTTAAATGCAACACATAAGTCCCTACTGGCAAATATGGGAATTCAAACAATGGGTCTCTAGTCCATTTAGACCATCCCTGATGATGCAAACCTTCTAATTGGTATTGGTACTCAATGGCATTTTCACTTAAATAAAAAGGAGCAGAAACTTCCACTGCAATATAATTATTGTTGTAATCTAAAGACACAGAATCAAGATCTAAGTGATTGTCATCCTTCCCTTTAACAGTCCTGATGTCAATAAAAAAATCGTCTAATTTTTCTTTTAGTTTTGAGGACGACTTCACACGATGTAAGGCATTGTCATTTACAACCCAAAGATTTTCATGGCTGTCAGTATAAATATCTTGCACTTTATCTAACAAATCAATAAAAGAAGAATTTGCAGGTTTATTTTTAGCATTGAATGAAATTGTTTTCCATTTAAAATTACTATTTGACCAAGAGTAACCTGGTTGGGTAAAAATAAACTTAGCATTATGGGAGAAATAGTGTTGAAGTTTAGCATCTTTTACAAACTTTTGAAGTTTGTAATTGTATTTCATAATGCCTGAGTTAAAGAAAAATACCGCTTTCCCATCGACTTCTCTTACCTGAATATTTTCTGAATAACCATTATGGAACGACAAGGTTAAAGCTTCTCCTAATTGGTCATTTTCATAAGGTATTTTAATGATTTGGTTAAAAGCACCTAACCAAATAAAGTCATTTTCTTCCGCGATGGTATTGATGTTAGGATTGATGTTGGGATATAATTTTTCAGATCTCCAAATACCGTCTTGGTCTAAAGCTTGGTATAAGCCATGGCCTGTTCCTACAAAAAATTTAGCGGGATTTTTTTCTGACTGATGTACAAAATTTACATAATGTCCTTTTAATAAAGGTTTTGAATTAATGCCTTTCACGAAAAATAAACCGACGTTAGAGGAGACAAGCATACCATCTTTATAGGCAATCATTTGTCTACATTTGCCACTAATGCCATTTACCCTTTTATACACATAAGGGATAGATTGCATGGCATAAATTTCTTTTTTTCTTCTATTAGAAGATTTAACCCTTACTTTAACGGCAGCAATATGTTTTTTTGGTAAAGAAATTACCACCGGTCTTTTTGGAATTTGTGGATGGGGTTTATTGATTTTAACGGTATCAATTCGTTCTTGTATGTTGGGTTGATTTTTCTTTTTCTTTTTAGAAAAAAGTGAAAGCATTTTATCTAATTTTGTTTCTGGTTTGTCCTGAACAATGGTAACCGTTTTGGTAATGCTGTGAATCTGGGCTTCTCTACGAGGTCTTGGCTCGTCTTCCATCATCATCGTTGGCTTATACGTATATAAGGTATCGCGAATATATTCTTGAATATCTTCTAAACTTTCCACTTTAGACAAATAAAACAATCCTTCGCTTGTTGACACATACAGGGTATCGTGGATTGAAATGGCTGAAGTGATATGCCCTTCTAAGCCAGGATAAATAGAGAATTTTTTGACGGGTAAATTATTGTCTGCCCTGGTAACCCCTGAAGCGTGTGCAATCCAAAGTCCGCCTTGCACATCTTTTCCCAAGGCTGTAATTTCATCATCGGGTAAGCCTGTTTGGTAATTAACGGTGTATTTGGTATTTCCGGTGCTTTTATCGATGATAACACATCCCCCAGAAAGGGTACCAAGTACAAATTCGGTGGCCGATAAATCGGTACCACACGAAACAATATTGGTATTGAGGTATTGTTGTGATTCTACTTTAAATGGTTTTAACCTCACACCATCAAACAAATAAACTTTATTGCTATCGGTCGCTAATAAATTTTGACGACTATCAAATGGGAAAGATGAAACTACTTTGTTAGTACCAATTTCTTTACTTCCCGTTACATAGGTTAAAATTTCATTTTTAAATTCAAAAATCCCTTTCTTCTTAATTTGAACGTAGATTTTATCATTCAACATGGTAATGCCTTCAAAAGGATAATCTCTTGTAGAAACCCAATATTTATCAAATTTATTGTTTTCTAAGTTGACGCGGTATATAGCTCTTGCACTGAAAAAATAGACATGGCGTTGGGTAAACTCAATTTTAACAATATCACCTTCCACTTTGGTTTTGCCATTTAATGAAATGTATTTTTCATTCCCAAGGTTATCCGTGCTGATAAAACCAAAATTTTGATGGCAACCAACATACACTTTCCCTGCTCTTCCAGGAGCAACTGATTCTGATTCAGGTGTATTGTGTATACTTAAATTTTTCCAATGTACCCCATCATAAGACACAATGCCTTTGTGGTTGATAAAATACATTAAACCATTATGCCCCTGGTAGATAGACAAGGTGTGATGGTTGTCAAGTTTTGAATTATAGTTGTGTAAATAAATATTACCTTCTTGTGCAAAACTACTTACAGGAAGCAAACCAATGATGACAACTAAAATACTATATATAAATCTCAATACCATTTTTCTACTTTTTATTTCAATACCATAAAGTCAATCCCTAAAGTAGTTTTTATATTTCAAATATCAAAAAAAATGAATGAATTACCTTTTTAATTTATCATCAATAGCGATGTTAAATTAAAAAAGTGATGACAACAACAACTGCAATACAACATTAAGTGCCATAATTACAGCTGCTTGCCCTATGGCATCCCCCAATTCATCAGGCAAAAGCATATAAAGTAAAAACAGCATGGCCAAAAAACTAATCAAACCTGCCAATGGGGAAATTAGTGTCCCAATCAATAAAGCAAAAAAAATCGTCCCTAAAAGTATTAAACTCGTCCATAACCATGAAAAATCATTAAGGGAGGCTTTATTTTGTTGTACCTTTAATTGATTTTTTACTGATTTTTGATTTGAATTGGCTTGTATTTTTGCTGCCTTTTTGATTAAATATTTACCTGCAATTTTAGTAGCTAAACTAGGCTTTTTCATTTCAAATGAATGATTATCCTTACTCGTTACTAAACGCTCCGTCAAGGATTTATCTACATTATTGACGAATTGATTTGGCTGAATATCAGACCATTTCAATTCGTGCGTAATACGGTTGCTATACACGGTCTTTTTAGCACAAGCACAAAAACAAGTGATAATTATTCCCAAACCTAAGAGTCGTAGTGTTATTTTCACCTTTAAAAGTTTGCGGTACTGTTCAAAATAGCAATTTCAAAATGTGCTGTTAGGTCGTACTGACAAGGCACAATCGAAACAAAATTGTTGGCAATGGCCCATTCGTCGGTATCTTCTCCTTTGTCGCTATTCACAAAATTACCTGTCATCCAAAAATACCTTCTGCCATGAGGATCAATACGCTCATCGAATTTTTCTTCCCATTTGGCAATGGCTTGCCTACATATTTTAACTCCACGAATAGATTCATTCATTTTGGGAGGGAAATTCACATTAAGGGCCAATCCTTTTTGCATTCCTACACGCAACATTTCTTTTACAATTTGAATGATATAAGATTCACAATGCGAAAAATCAGCTTGCGCTCCCCAATCGCACAATGAAAATCCTATGGCAGGAATACCTTCTAGAGAAGCTTCAATTGCAGCAGACATTGTTCCTGAATACAAGACACTTATAGAAGTGTTACTACCATGATTAATACCACTAACCACCATGTCAGGTATTCTTCCTTTTAAGACATGGTCTTTGGATAATTTCACACAGTCGGCAGGGGTACCCGAACATTGGTACGCCAGCACATGCTCCCCATAAATATCCGTTTTGTCTAAACGAAGTGGTTTGGCAATGGTTATCGCATGTCCCATAGCCGATTGTGGACTATCAGGGGCAACCACCACCACTTCAGCAAAAGTTTTCATTAGTCTCACCAAGGTTGTAATTCCTTTGGCAGTGATGCCATCATCATTGGTTACAAGTATAAGCGGTTTTTTCATTGTATATATGTTCTACTATAATTTTACACCCATCACCAAAATATCATCCATTTGTAGATACCCTTCCATCCAATCTGTCATGACTTGTTTCAAATGCATTTCTTGTTGTTTTTTGGGAAGCTTGTAATCTTCAACGAGTAAATCTTTGAAACGTTTTACAAAAAACTTTTTAAATTCGAGTCCACCAAACTGATCATGGTAGCCATCGGTATACAAATAAAAATGTGTATCACCCCTACTAACATCCAACACGTGTTTGGTGAAGCATCGCGAATCTTCTAGTTGCTTTCCTCCCACTGCTTTCCTGTCTGCTTGAATATCAAACACATTACCATCATTGATCAGTAATAAATTATTCATTGCTCCAGAAAACGCTAAAGATTGATTTTCAGAATCATACACAACAATACCGATATCCATCCCATCTCTACTGTTTGATTCTTGTTGATTTAAAGCCAACCTTACCCCTTGGTGCAAATGATTCAATATCAAATCAGGACTATAAATATTTTTATTTTTAATAATTTCATTCAATAAATTATTACCTATCATAGACATCATTGCCCCAGGTACACCATGACCAGTACAATCGGCAACGATAAAAATATGCCATTGATCAATGATGGCTGCCCAATAAAAATCACCACTCACAATGTCTTTGGGCTGATTTAAAACAAAAAAATCAGTGCTCATTTCAGCAAGTAACTCATCAGAAGGCAACATCGCTTTTTGCATTCTACGTGCATAATTGATACTTGCGGTAATTTGTTCTTTTTGGTCGTTTATTTCTATGTTTTGTTTTTTAATTTGTTGGTAAGCGGTTGACACTTTGATGACCGATTTTACCCGCGCAATTAATTCTATGGGGTCTATTGGCTTTTTGATAAAATCAACAGCACCAGTACCAATAGCTTCTTTCAAATACGCAGAAGACGTATTACTGGTAACCATCATCACCGGAATCTCCACGGTAAGAGGATTGGCTTTTAAAATCTTTAATACCTCAATGCCATCCATTTCAGGCATTTCCCAGTCAAGCAATACCAAATCAAAATGATGTTGTGCTACCAATGACAAGGCTTCATGCCCATTATAAGCCTTCATGATGTTATATTGGTTAGCCTCATCATGCAAGAATCCTTTGATTAAATGGCGTTCTATAATCATTAAGTTTAAATGATCGTCATCGGTCAATAATATATTTAGCGCATTCATTTCAATCTAATTAAAACCTAACAATTAACCTCGCATTAAAAAATCGTTGAGATAGCGTATTTGGAACCGCATATTTATTTCCAGAGACATCTTTCACCCACAAATAGGAAATGGTGTTATTGGCACCAATCACATTCAATATTTCTATGCCTAACCAAATGGAATGCAAGTACCTAGCAAGTATATTTTGCTCGTCAAAAATCATCATTTTAGACATGCCAATGTCCACCCTTTTATAAGAAGGCATGTCTAAGGCTTGGCGATATTGCGCATTGTCGGGCACCCCAAACGGGAAACCCGAACCATAGACGCCATTAAAGTACATTTTTATACTTGGATTATTAGGCAAATGGTCTTGAAAAAACACACCGACGGTTAGTAACTGGTCAGAAGGTCGTCTAATATAACCTCTTTCATCTCCAGTTACTTTTTCTCTGGTACGCAAAACACCTACACTAAACCAAGATTCTTCCCCTTTAATAAACTCTCCACTAACCCTAAAATCAGCCCCTGTAGCATAAGCCACCGCATTATTGACGGCGTAATACCGCAGTCTTACGTTGTCAATATCATAAGGCACCACATCGTACAAATATTTATAATAAAACTCAGAGGTTAATTTAAAATTTCGACCTAAGTATTTAAAGCTTTTCTCAGCACCAACAATAGTATGAATTGATTTTTGAGATTTTAAACGTTCATTTATGTTACCCTCAAAATCCCTCATTTCTCTATAAAATGGTTGTTGGTTATAAATTCCAGCCGCAAGTTTATAGATTACCGTTGGGTTTGTTTTGGGTTTGTGCGATAATTGTACACGCGGACTTACAATCCATTCGTTGTTTAAAGTCCAATAGCCTAATCTGAAGCCAGAAGTAAAAATTGTTTGTTCTGAAATATTGTAGGTATGTTGTAAAAATCCTGCGTAACGATCGCTCG
>JBEAZU010000270.1:0-5290 GCA_041169945.1 Bacteroidota bacterium | reverse complement strand
ACGGAACAGCATACTAAATTTCAGTTTTATGTTAATCCTGTGAATTTTAGCATCAAAATATACGACCCAACAGAAGATATCATGATGGATTTAGACTATTGGCAAGCCAATGGCAATGGCCTTTAGTATCTCCACTATTTTTAATAAACTGATACCCAACAATAATTGCTTACCATCATGAAGAGAAGGCAGTTTATGGATACCCTTTTAACGGCCACAGGAAGCATGATCACTTTAGGAGCATTTGCAGAGTCATTAGGCAAGCAAAAAAACAATGACTTGCTGATGCCAGCCATGTTTGTTGGGCATGGTAGCCCCATGAATGCCATTGAAATGAATGCGTTTAGTAAAACATGGCAAGTAGAAGCGAGCAAATTGCCTCATCCTAAAGCTATTTTATGTATTTCTGCCCATTGGTACACCCGAGGAACTTTTGTAGCCATAAGCCCAACACCAGAAACCATTCATGATTTTGGAGGTTTCCCTAAGGCATTATTTGACGTACAATACCCTGCGCCTGGCGCGCCTGACTTGGCCCATTTTACCAAAGACCTCATCACCAGCGCCAAGGTACAAGAAGATTCTGAATGGGGCTTAGACCATGGCACTTGGTCAATTTTAGCACAAATGTATCCCATGGCCGACATCCCGGTTTACCAATTGAGCATTGATTATACCAAACCTGCAGCCTATCATTACCAAATTGGAAAAGAATTATTGGCCTTAAGACAAAAAGGGGTATTAATCATAGGCAGTGGCAATATTGTACATAACCTTGGCATGCTCAATTTCTCCCAACCAGATGCCGCGTATGATTGGGCCTTGGAATTTGATGAAAAAATTAAACAGTATATCCTAGAAGGAAATCACCAGGGCATCATCAATTATGAATCATTGGGAAAAGCTGCCAAATTATCGGTACCAAGCAATGACCATTATTTACCCTTGTTGTATACCTTAGGACTGCAACAAAAAAATGAATCGGTAAGCTTTTTTAATGAAAAAAGCACGATGGGCTCAATTTCAATGAGGTCATTAAAGATTTTTACCTAGAGCCTGCTTATTACCTTTCTACTTTCTACTTTACTCAACATTTATCCCGCGTTTATCGGGACTAAAAACTCAACACTCCATATTTGAGTTTTTTAGCAAGTCCTACTTATTACCTTTCTACTTTCTACTTTCTACTTTACACTTTACACTTTCTACTTTACTCAACATTTATCCCGCGTTTATCGGGACTAAAAACTCAACACTTCATATTTGAGTTTTTCAGCAGACCCTACTTATTACCTTTCTACTTTCTACTTTCTACTTTCTACTTTCTACTTTACATTTTACTCAACACTCCATATTTGAGTTTTTCAGCAAGTCCTATCTAGCACTTATTTTTTAATTTTATAGATAGAAATGATGGCAACCAATACCCATACGATATTCACAAAGGCGGAGGCGTAAGATTTTAAGGAAAGGGTATACACAATTAACAGCAAGCCTCCTGTTAAATTCAGCAATTGAAAAAACAAAGATTTACTGTCTACTTTGTTAAGGGAAATGAGTCCATAAGCGAGCAACACTTCGATAGCGCCTACCCAGCCCATCAATTCAATTAATTTTGCAGGATCATTTAACATATCAAGGTTGGGTTAAAGCGTAAGTGATAATATTGGCGCCCATTTTTAAGGCTTGTTGGCGAATTGCCTCTGCATCGTTGTAAACGGATTGGTCTTCCCAACCGTTGCCTAAATCGCATTCATAACTAAAAAAACAGACGAGTCTTCCTTTGTATAACAAGCCAAATCCTTGCGGCGCTTTACCATCATGCTCATGTACTTTAGGTAGGCCTTTGGGAAAATCGTATTTTTGATGGTAAATAGGATGACTAAAGGGCAATTCGATGAAAGTCAATTCAGGGAAAACTTTTTTCATTTCAAGCCTCACAAACTTATTCAAGCCATAATTGTCATCGATATGTAAAAAACCTCCTCCTTCAAGGTAGCGACGCAAATGTTGCGCTTCCGCATCCGAAAACACCACATTGCCATGACCAGTCATGTGCACAAAGGGATACAAACTTAATGCAGCACTATTGGGCTCTACTACTTCTTCATCAGGCGCAATATTTGTTTTTAAATTTTTGTTACAAAAATCAATTAAATTTGGCAAAGAGGTTTTATTGGCATACCAATCTCCTCCACCATTGTATTTGAGCTTCGCAATTTTAAAAGAAGGTGTTTGCGCTAAGCTAACTTCAAAAAAAGTAATCCCAAGCAGCAAGAAAAGTAGTGATTTCATTGATGTTAATTGTCAAAGGTAAATGCCATACGATAATGTACGCTTACAAAAATAAGAAATTGAGTGAAGAATAGTAATGATTCATCAATATTCATTTCAGGTTTTAAAAAACACAGTACAATCAACGCGATTAGTGAAATTGTAATAGAATAAATGTTGACTGTTGGTTTTTTAGATTAGAGGATAGAATTTGGAGTGTTTAACTTTTAACAAGAAAAGCACGCCAAGGGATTGTGATTGCTGCGGTAAAATATGGGCTTGATTTCTTCTTAGGGCGCGTGAAATTTAAAAAAATGCTTGGTTTTTATCTTTTAAGGGGAATGTTTCAAAAAACATCACCCTACCTTAGTGTGAAAAATATCTTTATAAGGTAAAAGAATCAACATGTCCATTGATCCAAATCAGATAGTCTCCTTTTTCAAAAAGTGATTTCTCTATTTCTAAGGCATTGTGTTTTTCAATTACCTTATATCCTCTTTTGTTATAAATTTTAACCGAGGCTTCCTTAGAAAACTTCAGCACCAAATGGTCTGTGGTCATGGTTACCTGTTCGGAAATCGATGGTAATTTTTTGAAATGTTCTTCTCTACCATCAATTTTAAGCATATAATCCCCTTCCGACAAAGCACTGATGTCTACTTCTTTTCCAAAACCCTTTGAGATGGTTTTCCCTTCATCAGTTTGAATTTCGAATTTGGTTTCTGCGCTAATGATCAACTTATTTGTACTCTCTCTTGGGAAAAATATAATCTTGCTAAAATGTTTTTTAAGAATTTTTTTGAGGTCATAATAATCTACATCGGTTGAAATAATATATCCATGTTCGTCAATCAGGTAAGTAGAAGGAAGGGCCTCAACATGGTACCTTGTACAACTTTCAGAACTCCATTCTTTATAATCACAACCATGGTTAGTCCATGGGAGTTGGTCATCTTTAATAGCCCTAATCCAAGGTTCTTTTTTTCGATCTAATGAGACACTAAAAATTTCAAAACCCTTGGGATGATACTCCTGGTATACCTCAATGGTTTCCTCATTGGCCATACGACAGGGTCCACACCAAGATGCCCAAAAATCAATAAGCACAACTTTCCCTCTTAAAGCCGAAAGATGAATGGGGGTGCCACTCGCATTTGGCAAAATGATATCAGGCGCAACATCCCCATTTTTAGGAATATTTTGGGCAAAGCTAAGCATCGCATGCGAACAGATAAACGTTCCGATAAGTACAGCTTTGCAAAAATTTAACATTTCGTAGGCATTTGTAATTGAATGAGGTTCAATTAAATCAAATATGCTGTAAATCGCAAATTACAAAACATATTATGACCTTAATTTAGAAAAACAAGCCACAACTGAGCATAATATTGGTATTATTATGCTGAGAAGTAACCGATGGCCCACTGCCATTAGCGAGCGTATACGGACTATACACACTATTGGTTAAGCGTACAATATAAGCGATGTCAACAAAATATTCTTGGTTTCTAAAACCTGCCCCTAAAGTTAAAAATTGTTTAGCCCTATTCACCTCATCAATGCCAGCTGTTGGGTCGCCATAATAGGCGTATCCGGCCCTAATTCGAATGTCTTCTAATTTTAATTCTGCCCCAAAATTCGTGTTGATGATAGATTTAAAATTGGAAGCCGCAAAGTTATTAGCAGAGCTATAAGTCAAGGCATTGCCCCCATCTTGAATATTCATGCCCGCATAATTAACACTCGCCACTTCGGCACTTAGTAGGCCATATTTATTGGTATAGGCAAGTCCTAATTTTGCAATCCCTGGGCTAGTTAATGTATAACGATTACTTCCGCCTCCCATCGTGGCCGTATGGTTCGTTTGCATCGGCAAGGTGTCGCCAGGATAATAATAATTCGCCACATTGCTTGAAGTCATTGTGGTTTCTTTAAAAGTCTCTTCAATCGTATAAATGGTTGGTGAAGTCAAAGACAAGCCGATTTTAAAATGATCATTTGGTCTAGCAATAATTCCTCCCGAAATTTTAACCCCTGATCCATTCACCGTTCTTCCTTCTTGAATCGCAAAAGCATTCAAAACAGCAGGATTTGATTCTGTGATTTGTTCTTTAAATAATTTATCTTCTTCATAATGAATCCCCATGATCCCAAGGGCTGCGCCAAGATAGATTTTATCGTCATAATTCAAGCCACCTGCAAGATTCCATTCATTGATTCGTCCTTTGGTGTTCACATAGCCACTTTGATTCACCTTCGAAATTTTCATATTTTCTAGGGTTTGGTACCGATTATCCCCTCCCGGATTGACAGGATTAATCACAAAAGTATTATATGCCAAACTTTGTAAAGAAGAAATGGCGCCATTTTTACCTTCATCAAAATACAGTTGGTCGTTGGTACCGTTGGCGGTTTGAATAAAATAATCCGTCATGGAGTTACTCGTATTGACCCCTGAAAACCCGGTATTATTGTTAAAATCTTTAATGCGTGACATGCTTATCGCCAAGGAACCGCCCCTCCATTTACCACCAGCCAAATCGTCTTTGGCAAAAGAAAAAATAGCCCCCATATTGCCTAGTGCAAAGTTATTGTAATTAGCATTTAGGTTGGCATTGTTTAATTTACTAGCACTATTGCCATAACCCAACATAGGAGAAAATACAAATTCAGATTTTCTACACATTCCTAAACCCGCGGGGTTACTTGCTGCGCTACTTAAATCTGCTCCTAAAGCGGTTTGTGCCCCTGCGAGCCCCATGCTCCTGGCCGTTCCTCCAAAATTTGTGGCTGAAAATAGTAAACCATCAACGGCATAATTTTCATATTGTGCCAACGCCGGTTGGCTTACACAAACAGCCAAAGCAAGGCAGGATACTAGGATATTTTTCATAATAAACAAGAATTAAATACTGTGATACACCTGATTGACAAAACTAAAGAACGCTTTTTAAGTAAACTCATGTGAAACATGGCAGGAAAACTATCGTCCTCTTGATCCTCTTCCATTGTTTCC
>JBEAZU010000269.1:0-4324 GCA_041169945.1 Bacteroidota bacterium | reverse complement strand
TGATTTCGTGTTCAAATTCTTCTTCAATTACTGCTTTTGCACGTTCTGCTTCTTGAGGATCAACAGCCAAGCTGATAGAAAACTCTGAAGAAGCTTGTGTAATCAAAATCACATTTACTTGCTGACGCGCCAAAGCAGAGAATAATCGACCAGAAATGCCGGTAATGCCTACCATGCCACCACCTTGTACATTCAACAGGGCCGTGTCGCCAATAGAGGCAATGCCTTTGATGATGAAATTACCTGATTCAGCTTTGTTGCTGATTAAGGTACCTTCAAAACCTGGGTTAAAAGTATTTTTGATTCGGATAGGAATATTTTTCGCGAAAGCAGGTTGTACCGTTGGCGGATAAATTACTTTAGCGCCAAAGTGTGACATTTCCATGGCTTCGATATAAGATACCGTTGGCAAAGTAAAGGCATTTTTCACCACACGTGGATCAGAAGTAAGAATGCCGTCAACGTCGGTCCATATTTCAATCACGGCTGCATTCAAAGCTGCGCCAATGATGGCAGCGGTATAGTCGGATCCACCACGACCCAAGGTAGTAGTTTCGTCTTTTTCAGTAGAAGCAATAAATCCGGTTACCAATTGGATACGGTTATCGGTTTTAGCAAAATGAGTTTTAATTAATTTGTTGGTCAGCTCAAAATTTACTCTCGCATTTCCAAAATTATTGTCCGTTTTGATGATAGTTCTCGCGTCTACAAAATCGGTTTCTATCCCTTTTACCCTTAAGGTTTCAGCGATGATATAAGATGAAAGTCTTTCTCCAAAGCTCATCACCAGGTCAAGGGTACGTACCGAAAGTTCTTTGATCAAAAATACACCATGCAGCAAATCTTCTAATTCGTTGAATACTATTTTAAGGTTTGCGAAGATTTTACTTTGAGATTTTACATCAATTAATGCTTTCACAATATCGTAATGACGAGTTTCAATTTCACGCAAAGTTTCTTCGTAAGTATCATCATTGCTAGCCGCTTGTTTGCCCATCGCAATCAATTTATTCGTTACGCCACTCAAAGCAGAACTTGCTATCACTTGCTTGATTCCTTTTTGGTGATAATCAGTAACAATATTAATTACAGCAGTAATGCTTTCAACTGTTCCTACTGATGTTCCTCCGAATTTTAAAACTCTCATTTTGTATTGGTATATAATGAATAGTAATTACAGGACATTGTCCAATCAATTACCTGGATGTGTTTACTCATGATGCAATTCTCAAGGAATTGGCATAATTTTCCATAAAGTACTGAAGCCAAAATTAACAGGTTTTCCTATTTTATGGGGGATAATTGTAGAAATTATTTTAAATAACTAAAAAATGTATTGAAAAGCCAATTGTCGACACCATTTAGATATGACTCCATTTGAGCTTTGACTACTTATTATCCTAATTATTCATTATATAATTTAAAATAATCAAGAGTAAAACTAAAAATATACTTACTTTTGTTAAACCCCAAAATTACACATACTTTACAATTGTCTAGCCCTACACACATTGGTTGAATGAAAAATATTATTTCCCTATTTTATGTCTTTCTTTTTATCCTCAATGCTTCTTATTCTCAAGAAGTAATGATCTATGACGCGAATTTTAAAACGGCATTGATTGCCAATGGAGTAGATAAAAATTTAGATGATTTAATTCAAATTACAGAAGCCGAAGCTACCCAAATACTCAATTTAAAAGGAAAATCAATCACCAGTCTTGCTGGCATTGAAGCCTTTGTCAATTTGCAACAACTCGACTGCTCTTGGAACCAGCTCTCCCAAATCAATACTGATAATTTTACCAATTTACTTTCTTTAAATGTTGCGGCCAATCAACTGACGAATATTGACGTGTCAAAAAATACGGTGCTTTCATTTTTTGACTGTTCGCAAAACCATCTCTCCAACATAAATCTGAGTGCAAACACTCTCCTGACTACTTTCTATTGTGGCGCTAACTTATTGACCAGCATTAACCTGTCAAACAACATATTGCTTCAGGACCTTGATTGTTCATTCAATACCCTTTCAAGTGTAGACTTTTCCAAAAACGTAGCTTTAACTTCATTGAACTGCATTTCCTGTGGATTAAAAAATTTGGATGTAAGCCTAAATACCAAACTCGAAAGTCTCAATTGTATGTACAACCAACTTACAAGTTTAAACCTAAGCAAAAACACAAAATTAGATTACTTGCATTGTGCTTCCAATAAAATTACTACGCTAGAGGTAACTAAAAATACCGTACTTACTTTTTTAAATTGTAGTGACAATTTATTGTCCGTATTAGATATTTCAAAAAACACAGCCTTAATTGATATTAATTGTAATGATAACCAATTATCGATTTTAGACCTGACCTTGAATACCAAACTGTATAGTTTGAATTGTGACAAAAATTTACTCGATTTTTTAATCGTAAATAAAAGTACCAACCTCAATACCATCCATTGCAGCAATAACCAGTTGACAGGATTGACGGTATCTAAAAATAGGGTTCTCAAGGAATTGGTGTGTACAAAAAATTCAATTATAGGTTTAAATGTAGTCCACAATATGTACCTGAGCACACTACATTGCAGCCAAAACCCATTCTTAAGTTATATATGCGTGGCAAGTGAGGTATATGCAACTGGAAATGTTAACTATCAAAAAGACGCTGCTTCAAGCTGGACGGAAGATTGTTCAAAAGTGATTATTTCGGAGATTACTGATCTTTCTTCAAATACCAATGACGAAAAAACAATTTACCCCAACCCTGCCACCAATCAAATCACAATAAGTGGAGACGTTGAAGAAGTTACCATCTATAACAATTTGGGAATTTCTGTTTTACACAGCACTTCTACTCATGTTGAAATCGGGCATTTGCAAACTGGGATTTACCATGTGGCTGTCAATTATGCCAAGCAACAATTCAAAAGCTACAAGCTGCTGGTTTATTAATTTGAGTTATTTGAAGGTCTTGAATATGGCACAAAACTTTAGATAAATATTTAGAGCTTGCTGAAAAACAATCAAACTTTTGATATTAAGCAATTTATATAGTTTGTTTTAATGTTAGGTGCAAGGTTATTTGGATTTTCATCTGTTATGCTTTCACTATTTGTATGGAATACTAAAGCGGTATATTTTTTTGAGTTTTTAAGCAAGCCCAATTTATTACCTATAACAATTCAATTGAAGCCTGATTTAATATAAAATTCAAAATTTAAAAATTAAAAATTTGTTGCTTTTGGGTTTTTCAGCAGACCCTAAATAGGGTACTTCTTTTACTAAACAATGAACACTAAAAACTCAACACTGTATCAAGCCTTATTCTAAAAACCGAGACATTTCTTCTTTGCTAGGAACAGTGCACGAATCATTTTTCCCAAACCACCTGTACCTTCTTGCAGCAATAAAATCGTAAACATAATTACGGATAAATGATGGAACAAGTAGCAATACAAACATCAAATTCCAAATGCCACCCAATCTTGCCAAAATCCGAATCGCAGCCGAAGATTTAGCATAAATGCCTTTATTGTCGAGGTAAAAAACGGTATCCATTTGTTGAGGCAATTCCCCAAGTTTTTCTTTGGCAGTACTTCCCTGCAAAGAAGCAAAGTAAAAAAAACGTTTAGCATCTCTTTTTACTACAAAGGAAACAAACCTATTGCATAGACCACATTCTCCATCATAAAACACAATGTTTTTAGTCATTTCCATAGGCCACTAAATGATAAGCCACTCAAAAGTTGAAGGGCTTGTTAAAAACAAATGTCGTTATTTTTGAATTAGAATTTTATCCCAAAATCAAGAGAAATGGCGCTCGTTTTATTGTTGATATCCGCATTTACGTAGCTACCATCACCCCATTTTAACAGCGGGTTTAAGGTATTCAACAAACTCCTGTTGTAACTTAATCCGGCAAATAATGCCGTGTGTTCTCCCATTTGGTACTCCACTCCTGCCCCACCAATGATAGATAAATCTATATATGAAAAGACAGCCCTTTTACCATCATTAAATGCTGCAGCATAAACGGGTTTATCAAGTTCATTTCCTTTCAATAATTTTTCATTGATTTTAAAATCTACTGAAGGACCCAATTGAAAGTATAACCTCAAATCATCAGCAATATCATTGGTAAACATTTTCAATGTTAATGGAATTTGTAAATATTGAAGGTTATAAACCTCATCAGTTTTGTTATTGGGACTTGGAACCAAATCATTTGTAGTGGTAATTCCTACTTTTCTAACTGAAAACCATAAACCAGTACCAAAGGCAACAGTATTGTTAAAATGACAATCCAAATTGATACCTGTACTGTAC
>JBEAZU010000268.1:0-2769 GCA_041169945.1 Bacteroidota bacterium | reverse complement strand
CATATTGGCTTGTAGTGGCATGGGCAATAAATCCCAAGCATCATTAGGGACATCATAAAAAACAGTATACCTACAAATGTTTTTATCTACTAACCATATAAAGTTAAATTCAAGCTCCTTGCCGACCAAATCTTTAGGCACTATGCCAACTAAAACACGTACATGTTGTTTGGCATCTTTGCTGGCTATTTTTTGTATTTCTTTGCTGAAAATGGGTGGAAGCAATACGCCTTTATAAAACTGTCCTGCACTCACATTTTTGGCACCACAACGGTATTGATCACGTTGCACAATGTCGATGGCCATGCCGTCATTTTTGCCTAGAAACATTTTTGCCAACCAGTCAGCATCATTCATTTCAAAATAAATATGATCTCCTTCTCTTCTGAGGGCATAATTAACATCCGAAGGTTTGGTTTGGTAAAATTCAATACAAGTTTTACAGGCAGTCATGTAATTTTGGCCAGCCTCTTTAATGCCATAGCCATTGCTTGGTACTTTGTAAGTGCTCGACAACTCAAAAGCTGGCGCTCCGAAGACCTGCACGGCATAAAAAATATTTTTTGCTGCATCAAAACTTACCGCTACCGCTGTTTCTGTGACGGCAGTACTAGATAAATTTTTGAAATGTCCGGGCGATTGTAGCCAACCTTGTACAAATTGTTGGGCTAATGCTTCATAGCTTATCACTTGCAGAGGTGCCAAGCCAATATAGGCCACGTTTTCGGAACAGATGGGATAATTGCCCCCAAAGGTTTGAATTCGCACCGCAGGGTCTTTGTATTTTGTGGCTGTTTGGGTATGAGAAAGCTTTCCTGTTTGAAGTAAATAATCTGCCTGGTTTGTTGCCGCTTTCCACAACGATTTTGAATTGGGCACTACTTGCTTCAGTGTTAAAGAATCTCTTACGGCATTGATTTTGGCAACAATGGCAACGGCAAGTTTTTCTTGCTTAACGTTTGATATATCTATGGTTTGACATTGAATTTTATCCAAGTAAAAAAACAAAAACAGCAACAGGAGCAATTTTATAGAAGACATATTGGGCTTGTTAACAGGGTAAAAGCATTTAAATGGTGGTTTTATTTGAATTAAAAGAAAGGTACAAAGAGGCATATTCAGCGTTTATTCGCATAATCTGCTCCATCTGAGTTCTATTTTATTTATGCTTTAAAAGAATACATAAATGGCTCGCAGATGATACGGATTTGACGAATTTTCACGGATATATAAGGCTATGTTTTCAATTTATTCAATTATTTTAATGTGTTTTCCCTGGGCTTGTTAAATAGATGTTTCAATTCCTGATCAAAATTAACTATAATTTATGGATATGCTAAAGTAATATTATTTTCAAGAATACTGACTCCCGCTTATGCTGCTCCCGCTAAAATATTTGACATACATAATGTTGGATTTAAATACTGTTATTACTATTTTTGAAATTATTCAACTATACAATTCCCAATTTCTTACATTTTATGAAAAAAATTAAATTAGTTTTGGCAACAGCAATCGCAATTACTGGATTGTTTTCTTGTAAAAAAGATGCTTTAGATGTTAATATTACCATGCCTAGTGTGGAAGTTGGTTTTACCATCGACACTACTTTGGCTGCTGGAGAAATTACAGCTTCTACCACTAAAAGTGTAAATTTAGACAGTTTGGCTGCCACAAAAAACACGAACACTTCTTTATTTAAGTCGTTAAAAGCAACAAAAGTGAAGTTTTTAATTACCCCAGATACGTCTACGGCTAATTTTAATGATGTACAAAGTGGTTCTATTGTCATTTCAAATCCTGGCGCAAACAACACGGTTACTTTAGCGTCTTTTTCTACGGCCAACATTAATCCAAATTCAAAACAATTTGAAATTATCCCTGCCGACATCAATATCTTAGATTACTCACGTCAAAAGCTAATGACGGTTGATTGCAAGATTAAAACCAAAGGGGCAGTGAAAAGAAAATATAGCTTTAAAATAATTATTGATACTTATGCCGTTGTTGGCGCAAAATAATTAAAATCATAAAACAAAAAAAGAGTTGGTACATTGTATCAACTCTTTTTTTGTTTTATGCTTATTGCTTTATAATACTTTTTAAACTACCACATAGAATACCCTCATATCGCTTCCTTGGGTATATTGGTAGCGCAACCACACCCTAAACACAAGTACTAAAATCATGTTTATGTGATATAAAATGAAAATATTGAATGTTGTACTATTTTACAACCTTTCCATCTTTAGCATTTGAAAAAAAATCCTCCACACTAACATGATGAATATCAAGTATTTTAAATAGTGTTTTTAAGGTTAAATTGCTTCCTTTTTCTAATCGCCAATAACTCATACGTTGTAAATTGTGGTCATGCGCAAAATGTTCGTATGATTTATAACCATTGTTAATTCTTAAAGCCTTAATTTTTTTAGCGATTACTAAAATTCTTTGATCTTCCTCTAAAGTTTCTGACATAATTACAAATTTTACAAGTATAAAAAATTGAAAATAAATATGTTACCACTTAAAGACTTACATTCTTTAATGGTACAACATATATGTGTGAAATCAAAGAGGTTTTATAAATTACCTATTGGAATAGTTAGAACTGGCTCAGCAATTGGAAGTAGTGTAAAAACAAAAAACCCTTAGTAATTGCTTACTAAGGGTTTTGCAGAGAGAGAGGGATTCGAACCCCCGGAGGCTCGCACCTCAACGGTTTTCAAGACCGCCGCATTCGACCGCTCTGCCATCTCTCTAATTGGA
>JBEAZU010000267.1:0-5144 GCA_041169945.1 Bacteroidota bacterium | reverse complement strand
TTAAAATAATTTGAAAGAAAACTCGATATGAAAGGCCTCATCCCAAACCCTTCTCCAAAGGAGAAGGGCTTTAGAGTCGGATAAAATCAAAATGATTTATTGAAAACGAACTTTTTTTAGGTATTAATTTCGAAACTATGATTAATGGACAGCTCCCTCTCCTTCGGAGAGGGTTGGGGTGAGGCTTTTGAGCTCTTTGTCTGGCGCAGGTCTTGCACTTTTGGGGGAATAAAAAACAAAATTGAACACAGATTTGGCGGATTAAGCAGATTTTCACGGATTTTAAAGTATCAAAATTATTAACTTAATGCCTTGGTTACCCTGTACTTTCTACTTTCTACCCTGTACTCTGTACTTTGTACATAATACCCTGTACTTTGTACCCTGTACCCTGTACTTTGTACTCCTTACTCCGTACTCAGTACTCAGTACCCTGTACCCTGTACTTTGTACCTTGTACTTAATACCTTCCGTACCCTAATTTCACCTCAAGGTTGGCTAAACAAATTAATCATTACCTACAGAAAATCATCCACCACCACAATATTTTAATAGGAGACTTAGTTTATACCTAAAACATTTATATTTTTGTAGATGACTTTATATCAAAGTTAATTTTCTTAATTTATTATCTTAAAATTTTTAAAAATGTCAGGTGTAAACAAAGTAATTTTATTGGGCTACTTAGGGAAAGACCCAGAAGTAAGAGCCTTAGAAGGAGGGAAAAAAGTGGCCAAATTCTCATTGGCGACCACCGAATACTACAAAGACCGAGATGGAAATCGCGCAGAGCAAACCGAATGGCACCATGTAGAATTCTGGGGGGTCTTTGTGGATGTCATTGAAAAATACCTCAAAAAAGGAAGTCAAGTATACATAGAAGGGAAACTTCGCACCAGATCATACGATGACAAAGAGGGCATCAAAAGATATGTGACAGAAATTGTTGGACTACAACTTAATTTAGTGGGCAACAAAACCAATGAACAGGCCAATGGCAATGCCTTAGTGCAGGCGGCACCTTTAAACGAATCGTTTGTAAATGAGCCAATTCCAGCCGCCTTGTCTTCCACTGAAGCAGACGGATTGCCATTTTAAATGCTTATTGGGTTGGTGGCATTGCCATCGACCCAATAATTTTGTAGGAGAGAAGCTCATTCTGCTTAAAAAAAATGCTTAGCTTTATCTCGAACTTAACACAAATCAATTGGACGGCAGTAGTATTGAGCCTGGTGAAACAGGATTGTTTATCACAACAATGTTGACGATGTTCAACACAGACTTTCTATTTTATAGTATTTGCACCTTTATTTTAGTTTTATTATTGCTAGGATCGGGCATTATTTCAGGCGCTGAAGTCGCGTTTTTTTCCTTAAGCCCTACCGAACGCCTCAAGTGTAAAACAAGTAACCAGCCTAAGGATATTAAAATTTTTAAGGTACTTGAAAACCCCAAACAATTACTAGCAACCATACTCATTGTCAATAATTTGTTGAATGTTGCTTTTGTGACCCTTTCTACTTATATGACCTGGAAAATAACCGCCATAGGCACTGCTTTAAACACAAACCCAAGCAGCTATGTCATGGTGATGTTAACGGTTTTGGTCACTTTTGCCATCGTTTTTTTTGGTGAAGTAACCCCCAAAATTTATGCAAACAAACGTAGTATAGAGGTTGCCCAAAGAACGGTAAACTTTGTATTGCTTGCTATTTATTTGTTAAAACCATTTGCCTTTATATTAATCGCCATGGGCAATTTGGTAGACAAACGCATTCAAAAAAAGAAATACATTCTTTCCGTTGATGAAATGAATAAAGCCATCAACATGACCGCCGACCAACATACAACCGAAGGAGAAACCGATATCCTTAAAGGGATCATCAATTTTGGCACCATTTCAGTAAAACAAATCATGACTGTACGACCCGACATCACTGCGGTTGATAAAAATACCTCTTTCAGAGATTTGATTGCACAAATCAACCATTTTGGCTATTCTAGGGTGCCGGTGTACCACGACAGTATCGACAAAATTGAAGGCGTATTGCACATCAAAGACTTTTTGCCTTATATCCATTACCATGAATTTGATTGGCATAGCTTAATTCGTGATTTGTATTTTATTCCTGAAAATAAAAAAATAGATATTTTATTGAAAGATTTTCAGGAGATGAGGGTACACATGGCCGTTGTGGTAGATGAATATGGGGGAACCGCCGGTTTAATTACTTTAGAAGATATTATTGAAGAAATTGTAGGCGAAATCAAAGATGAGTTTGATGATGAAGAAGTATTGAATTTTGAAAAAATCAACGAAATGGAATACCTCTTTGAAGGTAAAATTTCACTCAATGATTTTTGTAAAATTATTGACACCGAACCCGATGTATTCAACGAAGTAAAAGGAGAAAGTGAATCTTTAGGGGGCTTATTGTTAGAACTCAATGCTGGCTTACCAAAATCTGGTGACCAACTTACCCACGATAAATATGCCTTCGAAATCATTTCAGCTGATAAACGACGTATTAAAAAAATTAAGCTGACTATAAAAAACTAAGATGAAAACTTGCTATCTCTATCTCTTTCTTGTTTGCTTAAGCTTACAGTTTCAAGCGTGTACCAATAACGACTATGTGCCTAAACAAAAAGGGTACAACAGAATTGACTTACCTGCACATGCTTTTACCCCCCTAAAAGGAGATTATCCCTACACTTTTCAGTATTCAACCCACGCCATCATATTAAAAGACACCAATGGTTTAGTGGAGCCTTATTGGATTCATGTGTATTACCCACAATTCAAAGCCAGCATAGACATTACCTACAAAAGCCTAAGCGGTATTTCGGGTAATCATTACAAAAAACTCATCAACGATGTCAATCGATTAACAGCCAAACATCAAGTAAAAGCTTCTAAAATAGAAGAAATCGTGATTACAAGAAAAAAAGATGGCAAACGTGCTTTTATGTATGAATTGCAAGGAGAAGTGCCGAGCCCATTTCAGTTTCACATCACCGATTCAACAAAGCATTTTTTAAGTGGCGCTTTGTATTTTGGAACCGCTACCCAAAACGATTCTTTAGCACCTGTTATCAATTATTTAAAAACAGATTTATTAAACATGATCAATACCGTGGAGTGGGTAAAGTAACATGACTTGTGGTTAATATTTAGGGCAACAGATTGGTCGTTTTAACCCTAATTGAAGGCTTTGTTTTCTGCGATTTTTTGAATCATTCCTTTAAAAATGAGTCCGTGAAAGGGTAGTACGGCATACCAATACATTCTCCCTAATAAACCCAAAGGCCTAAAGGTGGCGGTTTGGGTAAGTATATTGTTATGGTCAATTTTAAATTCTAGCCATGCTTCTCCAGGAAGTTTCATTTCGGCGTACAACAACAAACGTTTATCGGCTTTATCCGCTAACAGTACGCGCCAGAAATCAAGTGTATCGCCTGAAACGATATCGGTTTCACTTTTTCTTCCTCTTCTCATGCCTACTCCTCCGGCAATTTGGTCTATAAATCCCCTGATTTCCCAAAGCCAATGGCCATAATACCAACCCGTTTTGCCGCCGATACGCCATATTTTTTCGAGTGAAAGGGTACTGTTTTCAACCTTCATTGTCTGAATATCTTTAAAACAACCGTTTGCGGGCACTTCAATAAATTTAGATAAACCACCGCTAAGGATATTGCTTGTTTGGGCATCTTTCCAGCTCGACAACACCTGATTTTGCTCAATTTTATCGAAGGCAAGTTTGATGGCAGTGTCATAGTCAATCGGGCTAATGCCAAGCAAGGAAGCTAAATCGTTGGGTTTACAAATTACCTCAATTTTCATGCTGTTTACCAAGTTTTTGGCAAGGGCAAAGGAGGTTGAAGTAACAAAATACAGCCAGTACGATGATATCTTGGGCGTCATGACGGGCACAATCACAATACTCCTTTTTAAGCCTCGTATTTTTGCAAATTGCAAAAGCATTGCTTTATAGGTCAGTACATCTGGTCCGCCAATATCGTAACTGTTGTTGTAGGTTTCGGTTTTGCCAATGACTCCTATTAAAAATTCTACCACATTTCGAATAGCAATGGGTTGACATTTTGTTTTTAGCCATCTTGGGGTAATCATAAAAGGTAATTTCTCTACCAAATCACGAATAATTTCAAACGAAGCACTGCCAGAACCTACAATGATACCCGCTTTTAAAGTAGTGAGCGCAAAAGTGGACGTCGCTAAAATGGATTCTACATTTTTTCGTGAAGACAAATGTTTAGACAAGGCTGCTTCATTGCTAATGCCACTCAAGTAAATGACCTGTTTAGCACTTGTTTTTTCAATGCAATTTTTAAAATTGCTCGCACATATTTCCTCCATGTTTTCAAAGTCTCCCATTTCGGTGGACATAGAATGAATGAGGTAATAGGCAATATCAATGTCAGTAGGAATTTGGCTTAAACTTTCTTGGTATAAAAAATCGGCTTCTACCACCTTAAGTGAGGCGCTCAAATAGGGTGTGCTGTTAAATCTGTTTTTATCTCTTACACAGCAAATTACTTCATGCCCATTTGCTAACAAAACAGGCAATAATCTTTGGGCGATATAACCGGTTACCCCGGTGAGTAAAATTTTCATATCGTAAATTTTCCAAATTTTTGTTCCATCACAACAGTTCTATAGTCAAATATTTCCTGAAGTTGTTTTTTGATAAAGAGTGTATTGGCCAAAGCGCCCAATAGTCCAAAAGGGGGTTGGTAAGTAACAATATCTGTCATTTCAACGCCACCTTCAATGCTTTTGATTTTATGCTGATGATGCCACATGGTATATGGTCCCATTCTTTGTTCGTCTACAAAATATTCATGCACTTTCACTTGGGTAATTTCAGTCATCCAATTGAGTTTTATCCCAAGTAGTGGACTTACTTTGTAGGTTACGATCATGCCTGGATACATTGCGGCGTTGCCATTGTTGCTGGTAACCACAAAACCCATGTAAGCAGGGGTAATCTCTTTTAAATTAGCCGGAGAAGAAATAAAATCCCATACTTGATTGATGGTAGCCGGTAATTTTTGCGATTGAATAAATTGGTAAAATGCCATATTTTGCTTGCTTAAATGCTACTACTTATTCAATTTGT
>JBEAZU010000266.1:0-6430 GCA_041169945.1 Bacteroidota bacterium | reverse complement strand
TGGGTCGCCTGTAGATTTGTTGTTGATGTCAATAGCGGTAGCTGCTGCACCGCTGCCTTCCACATCTAAGTCGTTGCTAGGAGAAGTGGTACCTATGCCTACTTGGGCATTTACCCCCCCCACGCAACATAAAACACTGACAATCAGTGTACTAAGAGCTGTGTTTAAGAATTGTTTTTTCATAGTTATTGTAATTGTGTGGGATTTATTTTTGTTTGTTGTCCAATGAAAATAGGGCAATCAAAATACAATTTAAAAATAAAGGTAAAACTTTTTTTCTTTTATTAAAAAAGAAGTAGTCATTTTTAAACTTAGGTTTGGAAAGATTTTTTGATTGTCGCTTTTCTCAAAGACAATCGAAACTTGAAAATTAACAGAAAAATCAGTTTTTATTTCAATTTGACTACGGAAAATTTTTAGTACAGGGTACAGAAGGTATTAAGTACAAAGTATTAAGTACAAGGTACAGGTTTACATGAATACCTAATACTTAATACCTAGTACCTAATACTTTGTACGAATCCGTATCGCAAGAATTCCTATCCGAATAGTAAAGTGTCGGATTAAAAATCCTTCAATAGGGCTTCCGAATTGCAAATTCGGAAGAGCAGAGTATTAAGTACAAAGTATTAAGTACAAAGTACAAAGTACAAGTAAAGGGAACAAAGTAGAAAGTACAGGGTACAAGGTATTAAGTACAAGTACAAAGTAGAAAGTAGAAAGTACAAAGTAGAAAGTACAAAGTACAAAAACGATTGACTCACGCCAATCCTTTTTGTACCTAATACTTAATACTTAATACCTAATACTTAATACCTAATACTTAATACCTAATACTTAAGACTTTCTACTAACACTCAACATTTAACACTTAAATTAAACTGATTTTATGCTCTTACAGAATTTGTTAAATTTTGTAACCTTGTCAAATTTCGTAAATTTGACAACTTATATGACCAATATCCACCCAAACCATATTGCCCAAAACCCTGCAGAGCAACAAGCCATTGATTGGTTGCAAGAATGGGCGTCTGAAAAACAAGCTTTCCGCATCATGACTTCTGGAAGTACGGGTGCCCCAAAAGCAATTCAAATCACTAGGAAACAAATGAAATGCAGCGCTGTGCTTACGTTAAAAGCATTGCAATTGAAGGAAGGCGACAGCAT
Source organism: Bacteroidota bacterium (assembly GCA_041169945.1). Taxonomy (GTDB): domain Bacteria; phylum Bacteroidota; class Bacteroidia; order Cytophagales; family UBA9547; genus CALPQG02. Next base: position 5,263 of record JBEAZU010000266.1, on the reverse strand, counting down.
GCTCATCAATTTGAATTGCGAATACATTGCAGGAAAAATGATGTTGGTGAGAGGAATGGAAGGGGAAATGAACATGTATTTCACCGAACCAAGTTCAAATCCATTGTTGACGATTGACAATAACACCTTTGATTTTTTATCTTTTGTACCCTTACAAATTGAAACCATTTTAACACAAACGCCTGAAAAAATCACTATCCTCAATGCTGCCAAAGCCATCATTATTGGTGGCGCACCGATAAGTTTGAGCTTAGAAAAAGCATTACAAAACATCAAGGCGCCTGTTTACCATACTTATGGCATGAGTGAAACCGTTTCTCACATTGCTTTAAGGCGTGTGAATGGTAAAGAAAGAAGTGCGTATTTCAATACCTTAAACGGCATTAGCATTGGTGTCGACGATAGACAATGCCTTAGGCTAAACCATGACGTGAGCGGTAACCAAGACGTTATCAGCAACGATATCATTGAGCTCATTTCTCCTACCGCTTTCAAATGGCTGGGCCGGGCAGACGATGTGATAAATTCTGGTGGGGTAAAAATTATTCCGACTCAAGTAGAAGAAAAACTGGCTTCCATATTTGATCAATTGGCCATTCAAAACCGATTTTTTGTATTCGGGTTGCCTCATGCTACTTTAGGCAGCAGCGTCAATTTACTCATAGAAGCAGCCCTTCATCCCAATCTGGTACAATCGTTAAAAGACGAGATGGCCAATGGCTTGTCTGTATATGAAAGACCTAAAGCAATGTTTTTTGTTGAAAAATTTAAGGAAACACTTACTCAAAAAATTGATCGTACTAAAACCGTTTTGCTGATGTAAGTTTGAAGACTATTTTTTTTGATTGATATATTGGTTGATGATTTTAGTGATTTTTGTTGCTCCAGATGGCCTAAGATGGTTGTCATCTTTAAAATCAGTAATGGTAAATCGCTCGTCTTTCGAGAAATTTAAATAGTGAATGCCTGATTGAAGCGCATAGCCTTGTACTGTTTTTTGAACCTGAGCAGCGATTTCAGGCCTAAGCTGGTTGGTGTAGGTTTTATAAAAAGGGGTGGTAATGAATACAATTTCTTTGTGGTGTTTTTTACACAAGTCAATGGTTTGCTTTAAAAAGAAGTCGTTTTTCTTGAAATTTTCTTGGTCATCAAAAGTGTGCTGCATTTGATAAGTGGTATCAATGGCTAGTCTATTGTATTGGAGAATTGCAAACCTGTCATTAAATTCATTGGTGGTAAAACCAAATTTATTGACATTGAATTTGAAACTGTTAGGCTTACAGAAATCAAAAAATATGGAAGAGAAAAATTTAATATCTCCAGCAATAATTACATTGTTTTTTAACAAAGAGGGCTTGGTGTTGTAATCGATGTCGTATTCGTTTGCGTAAATGTAACTGTTCCAGTGGTTGGGTTTTAAATCGATATAAAATCTATGAGGAGAAATTTCATAAAACACCGTGTTTAAATTTGGCATTTGGGTAATGTATTTTTCCAGTATGAAATAATCGATAGCCATTGGTTGGCCTCCAAGTGCTAAATTACATGATTTTTTATTGATAAAAGCAGGGTTTATTGCCGATTGTAGGTGCGAACTGCCTAAAAACAATACTTCTATGTTTGTTAAATTGGCATCCAAATATTTTTTTTTGATAAAAAAAGTTGTCTGTGTGCTGCAATACCATTCCCCTAAGGCGAAAAATGTCACCAAGGGTAAACAAAATAAAATGAAATGAAGGAGGTATTTTTTCATATCAAAATTGAAAGTAAATGAATTGTTGTTCTTCTCCTGCAAAATAGATGATAGAAATGACGATGGCATAGTACAAAGTCCACGAAAAGAATTTTGGAATATTTAAATGAGCCAAGGCAAAAGGTTTTTCTCTGCCCAACCATTCAATTACCATGAAAATAATTAACAATACAATTATGGTCGTAGGGTTAACAGTAGGGGGGCTAAACAAGGATACATTAGCAATGCCTGCGATGTAATGAAAGGCTTGGCTTACATTTTCGGACCTAAAGAATATCCAAGCCAAAACAGTTAAACCAAAGGTGCTCAGCATAGCAACAAGCTCTTTGATGCTGGGTAAGTATTTTCCTTTGGCAACTATTTCAAGATGGTTTCTGTTGGTATTGAAAATGATGGATGGCATAATATAAAGGGCATTTAACAAACCCCAAACCAAGAAGGTCCAGTTGGCGCCATGCCAAAAGCCACTTACTAAAAAGATGATAAAGGTATTTCTTATTTTCGCCCCATTACTGCCTTTGCTTCCACCTAAAGGGATGTAAAGGTAATCTTTGAACCAAGTAGACAAAGAGATGTGCCATCTTCTCCAAAATTCAGCAATATCCCTAGAAAAGTAGGGGAAGGCAAAGTTTTTCAATAATTCAATACCAAATAACCTGGCGGTTCCCAAAGCGATGTCTGAATAGCCAGAGAAGTCTCCATAAATTTGAAAGGCAAAAAATACGGCGCCAAGCAAAAGGGTGCTTCCTGTATACGCTTGGTAATGGTCAAAAATCATATTGGTGTACACCGCACATTGGTCTGCGATGACTATTTTTTTGAACAATCCCCATAATATTTGTCTCGATCCATCTACCGCATTGCTATATGTGAATACTCTTTTTTGCTTAATCTGCGGTAAAAGGTGGGTGGCTCTTTCTATTGGGCCAGCAACCAATAAGGGAAAAAAACTTACGAATACGGCATAATCAATAAAGTTTTCTTCGGCTTTAATTCTTGATTTATAGATGTCTATGACATAAGACAAGCCATGGAATGTGTAGAATGATATCCCAACAGGCAATATTACCTGTAAGGTCCAAGGATTTACATGCCATCCGAGATTGGCCATGGCGTCTGTAAAGGAGGCCGCAAAGAAATTATAATACTTAAATACGCCTAAAAATCCAAGATTGATGCCTATGCTTAGCCAAAACCATGTTTTTTTCGTTGCGCTATTGGACGTATTCGACATCTTTAAACCGGTATAATAATCTAAAAGCGTTGAGAAGAGTAACAAGAATAGAAATCGCCAATCCCAACAAGCATAAAAAAAATAACTGGCAGCAAGTAATAATATATTTTGACGTTTTACATTTTTATTGACCACAAACCAATATAGCAGGAACACTATTGGTAAGAAAATCGCAAAATGGAAGGAGTTAAAAAACATGTTTGCTGTGTGATTGTATTGATGGGTGTTGAGGAAGATTGATTTTTCTTCCTTTAAATTCAAAAATACTTAAAATTGCTGAATTTTAAAATTTTATTGAAAATATGCAGGGCAAGCGCATTTAAATAATTGAATAAATTGAAAATATTGGTTATATATTATTGAAAATCAGTCAAGTCTGTATCATCTGCGTGCCATGTGTTTATTCTTTAAAAGCAGAAATAAAAATTGAACACCGATGGAGCAGATTGTGCCGATAAACGCTGATGATGCATCTTTGTATCTTCTATTCATTCAAATAAAACCACCATTTTAATGCTTTATTGAAAATATGCAGGGCAAGCGCATTTAAATAATTGAATAAATTGAAAATATTGGTTATATATTCTTGAAAATCAGTCAAATCTGTATCATCTGCGTGCCATGTGTTTATTCTTTAAAAGAATAAATAAAATAGTTTAGTATAAATTTAATGTATTCATTTATTGAAAAGCAATTTGTTTGGGTAGTGCAAGGTCATATAAGCAAATTATGATTTCCATCCTTCTCCTCCACTTTATTGTGTGCCCCCAATTTAAGCCTAAATGGTTTTACTCCTGACATACTAAAAAAGCCCTAAATGAAAATATCATTTAGGGCTTTTTGATAATTATAATTACTGACCTACTTCACCAAAATAACATTGATGTTTTGTGTCGTAGCAGCACTGATTATTTTGAATATATACACGCCTGAATGTTGACTTTGTAAGTTCAGTGTATTGTTTCCTGAAGTTAAATTTCCATGATATACATTTTCACCATTGGTATTGTAAACCGTTAATTGGGCATCAGCAGTGGTTTGTATGTTGAATATACCGACACTTGGGTTAGGATAAACATTGACATTACTCACAGCCAATGATTTGGCTACATCAGTGATTACGATAAGTTCTCTGCAATTGTCAACAAAGTTTGATTCCGTTCCGGTTAAGGTAAAGTTATACAAACTTGCGGTGTTGTTGCCATTGTTTTGTTCGCTTGAAATATAGGTCATTGCGGTATTGTCGCCATTGGCTATGCCTTCATTAAAATTATAAGAAGCCAATAATTGGTTATCTACCTCAACCGTTGATTTCATCAGGGTTTGCATGTCTGCTTCAGATTTTACTACTGACCAAATTCTAGCATCATCTATGCTTCCTGAAAACATCACAGACAAACTTCTTTCAGCTCCCACAACCATGTTTCTATTGCAATCAAATGCAAGAATATCGTCGTCATCTTCTTTGTTGACTACTTCTTCAATACCATCAACATAAAGTTTAAGGTTAGTACCATCAAATGTCATGGCCACATGATGCCAATCGCCAACCAAGTGTTTAGTTCCCGAATAAATTTTTCTTTCGTCTGCGCCACCTGTACTCCCAATAATTTCAGCCAATAAACGTCCATCAGCAGTGATGCCAAATTGGAAACTGTTTTCAGAAGTTCCTGGAGTTCTTGAAGTAACAACACCTGTCCAATCATTAGCATTGGTGATGTTAATTTTAGCTTCTACAGTGAAATTGGCATTTAAAGTAACAGGGTTATTTGAAACCACATAATCATCTATCCCATCAAAGTTTAAAGCAGCTTTTTGTGCTTTGCTAACAAGCGAAACACAATTGTCAACAAAATTGGAGGTATTACCAGTGAGGGTAAAATTGTTTAAGTTCCCCGTATTGTTACCAACTAATTGCAAACTTGAAATCACAGTAATGGCAGTATTGTCACCATTAGAAATGCCTTCGTTAAAATTATAAGCAAGCACCAATTGATTGTCTACCACAACCATTGCTTTCAGCAGGTTTTGCATGTCAGCTTCTGATTTAGCCACCGACCAAATTCTTGCATCATCAACAGTTCCTTCAAAGTAAACCCCTAAACTTCTTTCTGCACCTATAACAATATTTCGTGTACAATTAAAAGTAATAATTTCATCATCATCTTCTTTTGTTACCGTCTCTTCTACACCATCCACAAACAATTTAAGGTTAGTGCCATCAAAAGTAGTGGCCACATGATGCCATGCTCCAGTTAAAGTGGTAGATCCCGTAT
>JBEAZU010000265.1:0-4133 GCA_041169945.1 Bacteroidota bacterium | reverse complement strand
TGCGTAGGTGGGCTTGTTTCTGTTGGTTGGAAGTTGACATCGTTCAAAAATTTATGCTAAAAACAGTTACGTGAATAATTTGTTTGAAGTTATGCATTGTGCCGATTTAAAATAATTTTTTTTAGGCAAAAAAAAACACCTAAGCTTTGGCTTAGGTGTTTTTAAAGAAGCATCGTATTTTATTGTTGACTTCCTAATTTTTTTAAGTGTCTCATGTGTGCCATGAAAGCAGAATAAGCACTTGGGTATAAGATGTACGTCAAATTAAATTCTTGGCATGTTTCCCTTACCAACTTGCTGATTTGAGGATAATGCACATGACTAATTTTAGGGAATAAATGGTGTTCAATTTGGAAGTTTAAACCACCAAGTAACCAATGTAAGAATTTGCTATGGATACCAAAATTAGCAGTCGTTTCAATTTGGTGAATCGCCCATTCTTGGTTAATTTTTTCGTCTACATTTGGTGTCGGAAACGAAGCTCCTTCTACTAAATGTGCCAACTGAAATACACAAGCAATGGTTAATCCACACACAAAACACACAATTGCATATCCAATTAAAGCTTTGGCAAGCCCCATCATCATGATTGGCAGTAAAAGGTATAGGCCAATGTATGTAATTTTGGTTATCCAAAAGATTACATGTTCACGAAAAGGCAAGGTTCTGTCAGAATTAGGGGCGATGTTACCGGTGAAATATTTTGTAAAATCATCCCAAAATATCCACATGAAATAAGAAATCCCATAAAGGAAAAACCAATAACGATGTTGGAATTTATGGGCAGGATGCCATGGTTGCCCTTCATTGGTACGCATGAAAGGTTGAATGTCAATATCTGAATCAAGCCCTTCAATGTTCGTGTAGGTGTGGTGATTGATATTGTGTTTTATTTTCCAGAAATACGTCGTTCCTCCTAATAAATTAAGAGAGTACGCTCCAACGGTATTGATCCATGGAATGTCTGAAAAACTTTGGTGACCACCTTCGTGCATCACATTAAATCCTATAGCTGCCATGTTGACACCTAAAAGAGCGCATAATACAATAGACATGATCGTGCCTGGAGTAAAAAACACTAATACCGTATAGATTGCAATTAAAGTGAAAATTTGAAAAATACTTTTAAAATATATCTTGCTGTTTCCTGCTGGTTGTAGATTGTTTTCTTTGAAATACTTGTCGGCTTTCTCCTTCAGTGTCAGGTAGAATGGGTTGGGTTTGTTATTGAAGCTTACTTTCAAAATATTTTTTTTCTCAAATATATCATTTTAAATTGATTTAATATTACTTGACTTTGTTTTTTTAATAGAAAAAACTCTACTTTAAGGAATTTGAATTTTAATCAGTATTATTATTGATTAATGTCATTTTTATTGGGCTTTGGAATTAATTTTAGCCTAGCGATAGATATGTAGAATCAAATCAAAAAAAATTCTTATTTTTGAGGTATGATCATTAGTCTGCAACATTATTTACTACTGAGTGCACTGCTGTTTTGTATTGGCCTTTTTATGGTGATTACAAAAAGAAATGCCATTGTGATGTTAATGGGGATTGAATTGATGTTAAATGCCGCCAATATTAATATGGTCGCTTTTAGTAAATTTGATGGGCTGATGCTGCAAGGTCAAATGTTTGCCTTGTTTATCATTGTTATCGCAGCAGCAGAGGCCTCCGTAGGCTTGGCCATTATTATTAGGGTATACGAGTTGTTTAAAACAGCCAATTTAGATGACATTAACCATTTGAAAAACTAAGCTATTGTTAGAATTATTAGACCTTATAAAGCCTCTTCCTTTTCATTATCTAACGATGTTGGCTGTAATGGTACTGGCTTTGCCTGTTTTTACTTTTCTGCTTTTGCTATTTTTTGGCCACAAGATTCGCCATGCTGATTGGGTCGCCACCAGTTTGATGTTTGTAAGTTTTGTAATGTCTTTAATGCTATTTAAAAATATTTGGTGGGGCAATCCCATTCATGCGCGATTTGATTGGATTAATTTATCTGAATTGCTGCAAACAAAGGAAACCATTAAATTTACCTTGGGGGTTCGTGTGGATAAATTAGCCGCTATAATGCTCTGCATGGTTACCTTTATTTCTTTTTTAGTGCATTTGTACTCCCAAGACTACATGAAAGGTGATCGGCAATATGTGCGTTATTTTGCGTATTTAAATACTTTTACGGCTTCCATGCTTGGGATTATTGTCGCTGATAATTTGTTCGCTATTTTTATATTTTGGGAATTGGTGGGCTTAACTTCTTATTTATTGATTGGATTTTGGTACCAAAAAAATGCAGCCATTAGGGCGAGTAAAAAAGCTTTTTTAATGAATAGAATTGGGGATTTAGGCTTTTTAATTGGCCTAATGGTTTTATGGACCCAATTTGGCACGCTCGATTTGGAAGCGCTTTACCAATTAATGAGTCAGTCGGTGATACAACATGGCCAATGGATGGTGGCCTATACTTCTAATGGTTTTCATGTGTCTCATTCCCTGCATGCAGGTTGGTTAACGGTGGCAGGTATAGGGATATTTTGTGGCTGTATCGGTAAGTCTGCGCAGTTCCCTTTGCAAATATGGTTGCCTGATGCGATGGAAGGTCCTACGCCTGTCTCTGCACTTATCCATGCGGCAACCATGGTGGCTGCTGGCGTTTTTTTATTGGCTAGGGTTTTTGTGTTGCTTGATATCGATACGTCCATTTTTATAACCATTATTGGTTGTATCAGTGCTTTTGTAGGGGCTTATGCGGCGATAAGTCAATTTGATATTAAAAAAATATTGGCCTATTCCACCATTTCGCAATTAGGCTATATGGTGATGGGCATGGGAGCGGGGGCTTACAATGCTTCTCTGTTTCATTTATTAACCCATGCTTTTTTTAAAGCAGGACTGTTTTTGTGTGTGGGCGCAGTGATTCATGCCATGCACCATTTGCAATTACAGTTAGAGGCAAAAGGAACATTTTTACCTTTTGATACACAAAATGTACATTTAATGGGTGGCTTACGCAAAGTGATGCCTAAGACTTTTGTGTTGTATTTGATTTTGTCATGGGCAGCCATGGGCTTGCCATTTTCTGCTGGCTTTTTGTCTAAAGATGCGCTATTGGTGGGCGTTTGGGCATGGGCAGAGGTGATGGCTGAGGGAGGAAATTGGTGGTTTTATATGGTGCCTATTACTGCTTTCATCACTGCTTTTATCACCGCTTTTTACATGGGACGTCAATTGTTTATTGTATTTATGGGCGATTTTAGACTCGAAAAAATATATAGTGAGGCCAAAGGTTCATTGCATTTGATCCATGATGCCAGTTTGAAAATGTTGATTCCTTTGGCTTTATTGGCATTGTTGTCAATTGGCTTTGTGTTTTCTCTCAATCCTTTTGATGCGAGCGGGTCTTGGTTGATGTCAGAAATTACCATTCCGAAATATTTAAGTAGCCAAGCAATGCCCGCATTGCAAATACAAATTGCCGCAGCAGTCGATCGTCATCATGTAAGTGGAATGGTGTTGTCGGGTTTGGTTGCCTCTTTAGGTTTGTTTTTGGCGTATTTAAGGTATGGTACCACCAAATTGGGGATGGTGAAATCTATGAAAGTGAATCCTTATGGTATGGCACAGCAACTCTCTACCAATAATTTTTATATCGACCAAATGTACCAAAAATTTGGCGTCAAAATATTGATTGGTTTGGCTAATCGTATGGCTTGGTTTGACAGAAATGTCATTGATAAATCGGTTAATTTTATTGGCGTAGTGCATGTTGTATTCGCCAATATGGTAGCATGGTTTGACCTCAACATCATTGATGGCACTGTTGGCTGTGTAGTGTCTATGGCAGGGCAGGTTGGCACTCTTACTCGTTCATTTCAATCAGGTAAAATCCAATCCTATTTTATTTTTGTCATGAGCATGTTACTTTTGTTTGTGGTATTGATTGCATTGGCTTAAGTTATGGAAGCTTTTGTCTTTGTATGTCATTTTATGTAATCTTAATAGCAATAGCTTAACCCCTAAATCTTTATCATGTTAGAATTCTCAGAAGCAAGTCTTGGTGAAATTGCGGTTCATAAAGTCGGCAATAAATCTAAAGACGAAAACTTGGTTTGCGCTAAAACTTT
>JBEAZU010000264.1:0-3974 GCA_041169945.1 Bacteroidota bacterium | reverse complement strand
TTGATATTTTGTCCAATCTTTACAATGTTCTTGTTTTCAAGTACTTCCTTGAATTCATTGACAATCGCTTGCGCTTCTGCTTTGTCTTCCGGAACAGGCACGTAATAGGCTTCTCCTGCGACATACGCAAAGGAAAGCCCAACCAATTCCGCATGGATGGTGTCTAAACTTGTCGTCTCCGAGTCAAAGCAAAATTCATTTTGTTTGGACAAATAAGAAATCAAACCTTGACGCAATTCTGGCGTGTCCATCACATGGTAGGAGTGAAGCGTAGTTGCTATGGTTTTGTATTCCACCCTTTCTACAATGGTTTCTTCTACCATGGTTTCTGTGGCGACATAAGTATTGCTTGCCGGGGCATCAAACAAGCCCAATTGTCCATTGGTGTTGGAAGCGGGTTTGGCAAAGGAGGTCGATGGCAATTCTTCTCCGAATACCCTTTTGTGTAAATTTCTAAATTCTAATTCTTCAAAAAGTGGTACCAATTGTTCTTTGATGGCACCGGTATAAATCATTGCGTCTTCATCAAAATCTATTGGAACATCTAAAAATATTGTGGCCAGTTCTTTTGACATCAAGCCTTGTGCGGCAAATGTTTCTACATTTTCACGCAGTTTTCCTTTAAGTTCATGGCTGTTGGCAATCAGGTTTTCCACAGAGCCATATTCTTCGATGAGTTTTATTGCAGTTTTTTCTCCAATCCCCGGAATTCCAGGAATGTTGTCCACTGCGTCTCCCTGTAACCCAAGAATGTCACGCACCTGGTCCACGTTTTTAACACCGAATTTTTTGCAAACTTTCTCGATGTCATAAATTTCTGGTCCATTGCCCATAAAAGCCGGACGGTACACAAAAATATGTTCTTCCACCAATTGGCCATAATCTTTGTCAGAAGTCATCATGTACACTTCAAAATCTTCACGGGCAGCTTTTTTGGCGAAAGTACCAATGATGTCGTCGGCTTCAAATCCAGGCAAAATCAAAATTGGAATACCGAAACCGCGAATCAATTCCATGCAAATAGGAATGGCGATGGTGATGTCTTCAGGTTGTTCCTGACGGTTGGCTTTGTAAGCAGCAAATTGATCGTTTCTAAATGTTCCTCCCGGTGAATCAAATCCTACGGCGATGTGGGTAGGTTTTTCTTTGTTGATGATTTCTAACAGTGTGTTCAAAAAACCAAAGGCCGCACCGGTATTCATGCCTTTAGAATTGACCCGAGGTGTTTTGCTGAATGCGAAATGAGACCTGTAAATTAAGGCCATGGCATCGAGTAAAAAGAGTTTTTTAGTAGGCATATTTTTATGAATGTTGAATTTTGAATGTTAAATTTTGAATGGAAATCATATAGCGAATGGCTAAATTGGTCCAATTACAAATAAAAGTTATTCGGAACGGAAAACGAAATCTTTGAGGGCTTATTTGTGTTAGCAATAAGTGTGTAAATTTGAATTGTTAGGAATTTCTTTAACTTCTTGATCAATTTATAAATACACTTCTCCGCCGTTTTTATATTCATTTTATGAATTATGGCTATAAATGAAATGCTATGGATAAATGTCAAATAGTTGATGATATTAGTGATTTTGCGATAGGGATAGAGGCATTGTTTGAGTTCTTTTTCCTTGTTGGATTATGCTATAAGTAAAACCTAATGTTGGATAACAAGGAAAAAAACGAGTGCCGATAGCCCGGGAATCGCTATAAAAATCCTGCAAATCAATTTTTTTTCTGTTTATTGATATTCACTAATTAACTCAAAAAAAATAAAAAATCACTCCACTTTAGTTTCACATTCTTGATATTCTAAAATCTCATATATCCACAATAAGCCTACAATAAATCAACAATATCCAAATGTATTGAAATAAACTAGGCGATTACGTTACTAATGTTTTATTTCTTAAACCAAACTTAATCAGTTATTAATTCCTTTTTACAAAAAGAATTCCTTACCTTTGTCCGCTAAAAAAAATTTTAAAACTCCAATGATCGACATCAGGAACATTGCAATTATTGCACACGTTGACCACGGTAAAACAACCTTGGTTGATAAAATTATCCATTCTGCAAAATTATTCAGAGACAACCAAGTATTCGACGATTTGATACTTGATAACAATGACCAAGAACGTGAACGTGGAATTACCATCACTTCAAAAAACGTTTCGGTAAGATATAAAGATACCAAAATCAATGTAATTGATACTCCTGGTCACGCCGATTTCGGTGGTGAGGTAGAACGTGTATTGAAAATGGCTGATGGTGTACTTTTACTCGTTGATGCTTTTGAAGGTGCTATGCCTCAAACACGTTTCGTATTAGGTAAAGCGATTGCTTTAGGCTTAAAACCTATCGTGGTTGTAAATAAAGTAGATAAAGAAAACTGTCGTCCAGACGAAGTAATGGAAAGCGTTTTTGATTTGATGTTTAACTTAGGGGCAACAGAAGACCAATTGGATTTCGTTACACTTTATGGTTCATCAAAACAAGGATGGATGAGTTTAGACTGGAAAGACAGAACTGAAAATATCGTTCCGCTTTTGGATGCTATTCTTGCGAATATTCCAGCACCAAAAATTGCTGACGGAAACATTCAATTACAAATTACTTCTTTAGATTACAACAACTTCACCGGACGTATCGCTATAGGTCGTTTAAAAAGAGGTGTGTTGAAAGAAGGTTCTCAAATCGTATTGGCGAAAGCTGACGGTTCATTCAAAAAAGTGAAAGTAAAAGAACTTCATATTTTTGAAGGTTTGGGTAAAGTGAAGGTAGACGAAGTGCAACCAGGCGATATCTGTGCCATCAGTGGAATTGAAGAATTCGAAATTGGGGACACGATTTGTGATGCTGAAAATCCAGAAGCATTAGAAAGAATTTCGGTAGATGAGCCAACCATGAGTATGTTGTTCACTATTAACAATTCACCTTTCTTCGGTAAAGATGGTAAGTTTGTAACTTCTCGTCACATCAGAGACAGGCTGTTCAAAGAAATTGAAAAAAATCTTGCCTTGAAAGTTGTTCAAGGAGATACGGAAGATAAATTCTTGGTTTTTGGTAGAGGTATTCTTCACTTGTCGGTGTTGATTGAAACCATGAGACGTGAAGGGTATGAATTACAATTGGGTCAGCCACAAGTTATTTTCAAAGAAATTGACGGGGTGAAATGTGAGCCAGTAGAAATTTTAGTAGTAGATGTTCCTGAAGAATCTTCTGGAAAAGTAATTGACATCGCTACACAAGGTAAAGGTCAATTGTTGATCATGGAACCTAAAGGAGATTTACAACACTTAGAATTTGAAATCCCTTCAAGAGGTTTGATTGGTATGAGAAGTAAAATGCTTACTGCTACACAAGGAGAAGCTATTATGACCCACCGTTTCAAAGCTTATGAGCCATTCCGTGGTCCAATTGCTGGTAGAATCGCAGGTTCTATCATCTCTATGGAAACAGGCGCTTGTACTGCTTATTCTTTGGATAAATTACAAGACAGAGGTTTCTTCTTTGTTGATCCAGGAGAAGATATTTACATGGGTATGGTAATTGGCGAGCACAACAGACCAAACGACATCACCGTAAATACGGTAAAAGCAAAACAATTGACGAACATGCGTGCTTCTGGTACGGATGACAACGCTAAGATTGCTCCTAAAAGATCATTCTCTTTAGAAGAATGTATGGAATATATCCAAAAAGATGAATATGTGGAGGTTACACCAAAATCTATTCGTATGCGTAAAATTTACCTTGAAGAAGGTGAAAGAACACGTAACGCTAAGAAAAGCGAATCAAGCAATTAATATTGATTGGTACTCTATTGCAAAGCCCTGACGAAAGTCGGGGCTTTTTTTGTGTGCCGTGCATGGCCAATAACTCGACGGTGCAAGTCCGTTATGGGGGTGTGTAGTTGCCAACCATTAGCAGATGGCAAAGGTGTCCATTGTGAAGTGGAATCTGAAGGAAGCCTAATG
>JBEAZU010000263.1:0-5488 GCA_041169945.1 Bacteroidota bacterium | reverse complement strand
AAATCAAGACATTTACTAAATTACATTGCAATGGCTTCCGCTAAGACAATGACTACCTTAATCGCACTTGTCGTTTAAATGCTAAAAACCAATTTTATAAAACGTTTATTTATTGCCCTGCTTATCATTGTACTTGTGTTGGTACGACAAGAAGCTGGGTTTATGAGTATATGCGGTACAACACTTACGCCAGAACAAATCAATTATGAACTTCAGCATGTTGTACAACAGTCGCCGATACAAAAAAAATTAGATTATAAAACAATATTGGCGGTAAGGGTTTTTATTGTAAGCAACAGTGAAGGGGCTAGTGCCATCACCGAAGAACAAGTACAAGCGGCTTTACAGCGTTTGAACAATGATTTTTCGACGATTCGTTTGGGCTTTGAAGCTTGTGCCATTACTTACCTGCGTAGCGATCAATTGTATTCGTATGATATCGCAGAAGAAGCTTTGTTGTCTCGTTATATTCATCCCAATAGCATTAACTTGTTTTTTGTGCATGATATTGTTTTAAGTGAACCTGGCAATGCCTGCGGTTACACGTATTATCCTATCCATAAAAAAGATTTTATCGTTTTGAAGGGGGAATGTTGCATCAATAATTCAACGATGAGTCATGAAATGGGTCACTTTTTTGGTTTGTACCACACCCATGAAAAAGGCTTTGGACAAGAATTGGTAGACGAATCCAATTGTTTTAAAGCGGGAGATTTGTTATGCGATACGCCTGCAGATCCCGGTTTGCATGGGGTGTTAATTGATGAAAATTGTACTTGGTCGGGTCAATTTTTTGATATTCATAAACAACAATTTAAACCTGATTTAGAAAATTACATGTCTTATGGACGTAATGAATGCCGTAAAAAATTTACCAAAGACCAATACAATAAAATGTTGGAAATGTACTGTAATTTTAAGATACATTTACAACAACTCGATTTGAAATTTAAAATGTCAGATAGTTTGGTTTTCCCTAAAGAGGCAGTCACCTTAAGTGCTGCTGGTGCTACCGATTATCGTTGGAGCAATGGTGATTCTAGCCGCACAACCGTGGTGTATCCAAATGCTGATACGGTCATTTCCTTAACCCTTACCCGGCCGGGGAATTGTGAAATTACCCGAAAATTCCCTATAAAAGTGATTCCTGATTCTTATTTGTCTGGAGAAGATGAGGTGTGTTATGGCGATAGGGTGGCGGTGCATGTCAATGCTTCTCGTAAAGGGGCCACGTACCAATTAAGACAAAATAATGTCAAAGTTGGCCCTGTCGTGGAAGGCAATGGAGAAACCATTACCTTGATGAGCCATAAATTATTTAAGAAAACAACTTTTACCGTTGTCGCTTGTAATTCTTTGCAAGAATGTGACTTTGTGCTTTCTGATAGGCATGTAGTGAAAGTGGCAGCGCCTTTGGCCAATACAGATTTTTATACCTTAAGGGCCAATTTGCCTAGCGATTCGAGTACGTATTTAGTAGTTAAAAATAGTAATCGCAATTTTTATTATAAAATGTTGGTCGACAATGAAGGTACAGGACCTCGCTTGAAAGGTACCGGACAAAGTCTTTATTTTGCAATTCCTTCTGCAACAGAAAGTGTGTTTGTTGGCTTAGAAGTGAGTAATGCTTGTTTGAAACAAAAAATGGATAAAACATTTTTAATGAGTCCACCTACATTGCCTTCGGATAAATTTGTGATAGATAGCACGGAAGTACAATAATTAGGGGCTGCTGAAAAACTAACAAATAAAGGAGTGTTAAGTATTAGGGTACAGAGTACAAAGTTGTTAATCCTCCATCAGAATGCCATATTAAGCCATTGAATAAATTGAAAACTAAGCGTTATATATCCGTGAAAATTCGCCAAACCCGTATGGTCTGCGTGCCATTTATTTATTCTTTTAAAAAATAAATAAACATTGAACACAGATGGAGCAGATTATGCGGATAAACGCTGATGATGCCTCTTTGTACCTTCTAAAAATTCAAATAAAACCACTATTTAGGGTCTGCTGAAAAAGTATTAACATTTTATATACCAGTAAATTATAATTAAAAATAGCGTATAAAATGCAAGCAAATCATGCGCAATCTTTGAATTGTCTTGCATTCGACCTTATAAAAATGCGTGATCCCGATATTCTCGGGAAAGCGGTTAAAAACAAAACACTGTTTGAGCCACTCGATTATTTTGTATTTCCAACAAATTTTGGGGGCGAGTTTTTTTAAGGTAATGGCGCAAATTCGTAGCATTTTTCATACAACCTGTCCGCCGTGGCGGAGTCTTGATTTTCGTTAATTAATTTTTCATCAAGGGGAAATTGACAAATATTAGAATGAAAGTAAAGATTAATAGGTAAGCAAGTTTTTCAGCAAGCCCAATTTATTGCCCATAACAATTCAATAGAAGCCTGATTTAATTTAAAATTCAAAATTCAAAATTCAAAATTCAAAATTTTCAAGACTTATTGATGCATTAATTGAAATTATTGGCAAGCGATAGCACATTAAATGTGGGGCATAATGGTTTTGTTGTAAGCTTTATGATTGTCATTTTGTTGCATCCAAATTGTTGCTTTGTTTAATAATCAATCGCAGCGATGTATCTTTGGTGATGTAGGCCCAAGCCCAATTGATGAAAATGATAATTTTGTTTTTGACACTAAGGATGAGCATTAAATGTAAAAACATCCACACCAACCAAGCCAAATAACCTTTGAATTGTATGAAAGGCAAATCTACTACGGCTTTATTTCTGCCGATGGTTGCCATAGAACCCAAATCTTTGTATTCAAACGCTGTGCATGGTTTTCCTAATTGTATATTAGACAAGTTTTTGGCCAAACAATTGGCTTGGTTGATGGCGACATTGGCTACTTGTGGATGACCTTTGGGGTATTTTGGGGTCGACATCATGGCGATATCCCCAATCGCAAATACCGTATCATTGACTTGATTCAAACGATTTACAATGATTCTATTGCCACCGACTATACTTTCTGGAGGAAGGCCTGCAAGGGAATTGCCTTCAACACCTGCAGCCCAAATCACTGTTTGGGTTTTGAGGGTGCTGCCATCTTTAAAGCTTAGTTCGTTTCCGTCATAATTACTCACATACGTTCCTGTTCTAATCTCCACATCCATGTCTTTTAAATAGGCTTGAGAAGCTATTTTTGCTTGCTCGCTCATGTTGTTGAGGGTGTTTTGACTTCCTTCAACCAGGATAATTTTGAATTTTGAAAAATCAATGCCTGGATAATCTTTGGGTAATATGTTTTTTTTGATTTCAGCAAAGGCTCCTGCAAGTTCTACCCCTGTTGGTCCAGCACCAACAATGACTACATTTAACAGGCTTTCTTTTTCTTCTTTTTCTGCAGATATTATTTTTTCAAAAGTGAGTAATATGTGGTTCCTGATGGCAATGGCATCAGCGGTTGATTTGAGGGTATAGGCATGTCGGGCAATGGTTTCATTGCCAAAAAAGTTGGTTTTACAGCCTATGGCAATAGCCAAATAGTCGTAATCAAATTTGCCTATAGAGGTATTGATTTGTTGGTGTGCCAAGTCGATGTTTGCCACTTCGGCTAATCTGATTTGTACGTTTTTTTTAGATTTAAAAATATTTCTCAGTGGAAAAGAGATGCTCGAAGGTTCTAATTGGGAGGTGGCTACTTGGTAAAATAAGGGCTGAAATTGATGATGATTAATTTTGTCGATAAGCAAAATGTCGAACAAATTTTCGTCTAATTCCTTTACCAATTGTACCCCCGCAAACCCTCCGCCAATAACGATTACTTTCTTTTTAGTGGTCATACCTTTACGTTTTAGATGAGCATTGAAATGTAAACCCTGTATTGATTCCCCAAATGGGGGCTTGTTATTTTGAAAGTGAAAAAGGTATTGATTGTAAAAAATGGCAATGCTTTATTGAGGCATTTTTTTAGTTCGTTTATAGCCCACTTCGTACCCATTTTTGGTCATCAATGCAATATAGTCTGCATTGGCCGAAAACATTATTCTTTCACGGGGCATATTGGTGCCTGTCGCATGGTTGGTATAAAAATGGATTTTGCCCACATGGTCGTATACCCAAAATTCTATTTCCTTAAATTGAATATATTGGGTTTGCCTAAACTCAAACTTGCCCACCAAGGGGTATAAAATCGTTTCTGTTTTTTTGTCTTGCGCTTGAACCATTGCGGCCAACAATAACAAACAAATGAAGGACAATAACTTTTTCATAGCTTACGTTTTTTAAATGTCTATCCAAGATTTACATCCACCATATTCAGGTTTCATTTCCAATAAAATGGGTGAAGGAAGTTTGCTTACTTCCACATACAAGCAGTGTACAGCGTGCTGTTTCCAACGGTTAAATCGCTCGAGTACAACTGCTGGCTCCCACACATGTAGGCCATCTAAAGCCAATACATCTTCCTCGGTTTCAATGATGCAATGGTTGGTGACTTTTGCCTGGTAACGAATCTCAGTGTGCAGGTTGTCAGGCAAATATACCGTGTTTTTAATTTCTTCGTACCAATCTGTTTTGATTAATTCTGTTGTCTGGTGAAATAAAGTTGGCATCAATAAAAATGATGCTCCTCTTAAGGTAAAATCACCTTCTTCTTCAGCAATCCCCCCTTTTCTCAAAATCACCGTCTGTCGTCCTGTGGCCAATGCTTCCACCACAAACGCCCATTCTTTAAATGCTAACATCTTTTTTAATGTTGAATGTTGAGTTGTTAATGTTGAGTAACTTCGCTTAAATTATATTGATAAACGGATTACTGAAATATTTTTTTTACTAAAAAAACAATACTCATATTTTGCAATGTGAATATTGAGTAGCTTCGCTTAAAACCTAAGTTACCTATAATTTTTACTCAACACTCAACACGCTATAGTGTTTATAAAACGCCGTAATCGTCTCAATCCCTTTTAGGAAATTGAATACGCCATAATGTTCATTGGGTGAATGTATAGCATCTTCGTTCAGGCCAAAGCCCATCAAGATACTGTCTAAGCCAAGTTCTGATTTAAACAAGGCAACGATAGGAATGCTTCCTCCTTCTCTGGTTGGAATCGGTGTTTTGCCCCAAACTTCTTCAAAGGCTTTGGATGCTGCTTTATAGGCAGTAGAAGTGGTAGACGTCACTACAGGTTCGCCACCATGATGTGGATGTACCGCTACTTTTACGCCCGATGGTGCGATGGTTTCAAAATGGTCTTTAAATAATTTGGTCATCACGTCCGACTGTTGGTTGGGTACCAAACGCATGGATATTTTGGCAAATGCTTGTGAAGGTAAAACTGTTTTTGCGCCTTCACCTGTATAACCGCCCCAAATGCCATTGACATCTAAGGTAGGTCTAATAGAAACCCTTTCGTTGGTAGAATAGCCTTTTTCACCCGCCACGTCCGTCAAGTCTAGGGCTTTTTTATAGTCTTCTAAATCAAAAGGTGCCTTGGCCATTTCAGCCCTTTCTT
>JBEAZU010000262.1:0-3406 GCA_041169945.1 Bacteroidota bacterium | reverse complement strand
TAAATTGGTTATTGGCCATGTACTGCATATACATCACCTCCATTTCAGATTTCAATACGATATGGTTGTCTACTTTACCAATAATTTTTTCCACAATTTGTCTATTGGAAATAGGTTGTGCCATTATTGAAAATGTAGCCAAAAAATAAACCTATAAAAAATAATGATTTCAAATATTGATGGGTGTTATTTCTCATTTTTAATTTCAATTTCATGCTTACCTAAAGCTTCTTTATAACATTTTTGTTCAAACAAAGCCCAATTCCTTACTTTACGGTCTTGAAGTATGCTTACTTTTAATTTATCTTTGATATAGCTAAGAGGCGCAATGGTTCCGAATGGCTTAATATCAACAATGCTTAGCAAATATAAATAATCTTCGTCAGCAATTTCATAGTTTCCTTTTCTTTCGTATTTGCCTAAGTTTGTCGCAAAAGGAGATTTAGACACTAAAAAATCTAAATCTTGCCAATGCTCGTCTTGGATTTGAAATTGTTCGGCAAATCTCAAGCAAATTGACTTTAATTCTTTCTTTTCATTGCCCCCTTGTTTA
This sequence comes from Bacteroidota bacterium, assembly GCA_041169945.1. Classification (GTDB taxonomy): domain Bacteria; phylum Bacteroidota; class Bacteroidia; order Cytophagales; family UBA9547; genus CALPQG02. The sequence continues at coordinate 2,853 of JBEAZU010000262.1, read as the reverse complement.
GCAATCAAAGTCCTAATTTGATCAATTTTAGGTGCATTTCGAGCCAACACAATAAAACGTCCTCTCACAATAGTGGTATTGAGTCGATTTTGTTCAGGTTTTAATTTAAGTTCTGCAAGCAATTCGTTTTCGGAAACATTGGTATCAACCTCCTGCTCCCAAAAATCACTTTTAAATTGATGAATCAATAAGGTATTACGATAGGCGGTCACCTGTTTTTCTATGGCCGAATTGCCACTTTCTTTTTGGGTACAATAATGCGCTATCACTTGTTGATGTACCCAATCGTCAATAAATTTATTAACAAACGCTATACTATCTTTGCGATTCAATTTCTCTTCTTGTAAGTCCGGCAAATCGCTACGAAACAAAGACTCCCCATAGACTTTCGCAACGACATGATCGTTCATTAATACCGTACTGTCAGCAGCATGATCACTAGTACATTGACTGCACAAAAAACTAATACATAAACAAATCAAAAAACAAACATCCTTCGCTCGATGTTTAATCGAACAAAGGATGTTTGTGGTTATTTCAAGTATCAATTGGTAAATTACACGCATTATTTTTTAACCAATTTTTTCAATTCCTCTTCATTAATTTTTACAGGATATTGGGTTTTAAGGGTTGCAATCCATTCTTTTTCCAAGAAATTTTGATAGTCAGAAATGGCCATTCCTTTTACTTCCTCTAGTTTTTTATTTCTTGGCTCTTCTACTTTTCTCACTTTAATCAAAATCACCCTTCCATCTTTTTCAATCACCTGGTCACCTTCTTTCCAATCAGCAGCATCGGCATTGGTATTGTCGCCTTTTTGAAACATCCCTTGGGTAATTTGTACTGCTAATGGTTGTTTCTCATTGTACATTTTTTCAAGTGCCGTATTGGCCGTAGAGAAATATTTAAACCCAACTTTACTGGTTTTGGTTTTGGTATTGCTTGATGACACCAATGCTCCCGCTAAATCAAGTACGCTAATTCTTGTGGAATCAATTTTTTGTGCTTTCAGAAAGTCAAAAACAAGTGTCGCTCTTTTCCTAGAAATTTTGCTCGTTGCCAAAGTTTTAAGTTCGGAAGCATCCGCAAAACCGTTAATTTCAAGCAATAATTTGGCATCTTTTTTCAATAAGGAGACTACACTGTTTAGCTTAATAGAATCGTCTTTGGTTAATTTGGCTACACCAGGCACAAATACTAAATCATCTGTTTTAGGTTCATTTACAGCATATTTACCGATTGCCAAACTGGCTTTTACTTGGTCTAACAAAGTACGATTGGCACAGCTATAAATTGTTGCGTCTAAACGCTTGTTCCATTTATAGTTGTCTTGATGGTTAGCAAAGAATTTTTGTAAGCCAACAGAATCTTGTATCGCTTTACTCCACACCTTGGTGTCCATCAATTGAAACAACAATATGCCTTCTCTGTATTCACTTACTAAGTTTTTATAGTCTGGGTATTTTGATTCAAGGTTATGTTCCTCAAAATTCAAAATCGACAATTCCGCAAACTCTTTATACAAAATATTGATATAATGCGCAGGGCTAAAATTAGGATGCACACGTTGACGATCTTTGACAAACTGTAAAAATGCCCCAATAGTTGTATTTTTAGATTGTATACTAAACACTGGTAAAGTCAAGTCTTTGTCGGCTTTGTTAAAATCAAATTTACCTTTAACGAGGTTAGAATCTGCTTTAGTGTACGCTATTTTAATTGCTGCAGGGTATTCGGTAAAGTTATTTTCTTTTTTCAAACGAGCAATCAAAACTGATTTATTCAAATCTGAACGGGAATCTTTAGACACTTTCCCTTTAATGCTAATTTCTAAGTCTTTAAATTCGGGTAAACCTTTTCTTTCAATTAGTTTAATGACATGCCAGCCATAAGGTGTACGCACAGGGGTAGAAAAATCGCCGGCAGTTTTTAATCCAAAAGCAGCATCTTCAAAACTTGGAATCATGGCATTGGTACCAAAAATTGGCAAAACGCCTCCTTTGTTTTTAGTGCCTAAGTCATCAGAAAACTGTGCACAAAGCTCTTCCCAGTGAGCACCACTTTTTACTTTGGCATAGATTTCTTCAATTTTTTGTTTGGCCACCAAAGAATCTTCGGCACTGATGCCCTCGCTAGCCCTCACCATAATATGAGACACTTTCACTTCTCCACGAGAAGGACGACGGTCTTTTACTTTCAAAATATGGTAGCCAAATTTGGTTCTACACACAGGAGAAATATCCCCTATTTTGGTTTTATAAGCAGCATCTTCAAAAGGATATACCATTTGTAATGCTGTAAAATACCCTAAATTGCCTTTGTTTGTTTTAGCTGATGGATCTTGAGAATTTTCAAAAGCCAAATTTTCAAAATCAGCACCAGCAATAGCTTTGGCTCTTAATGTTGTAATTACCTGAAATGCTTTTAATGAATCTACCGGATCGGCATCAGGAGCAACAGAAATCAAAATATGCGCAGCATTGATTTCTTCGCCCATGCGTTGGTAAGCTTCTTTGATCAATCCTTCTGTAACGCTTTTTTCTGTTAAATAAGGTTGGGCCAATTGTTTTTTATAGCCTTCTAATTCTTTGATAAAACTTTGAGCCGTATCTAAACCCATGGATTGGGCTTCTATTACTTTAAGTTTAAAATTGGTATATAAATCTAAATATTCTTTTAGGCTTTTTTCTGAATAAGCATCAGGATCGTTGCCGTTGTTTTTTTGATACACATACTTGAATTGAGATACAGGTACGGCTACTTTTCCTAATGTTTCAATGCTTGGGTCTTGTTGTTTGTTGTCAGCAACTTTACAGGCACTTAAAGTAAACGTTGCTCCTAGAGCCAAAGTGA
>JBEAZU010000261.1:0-18603 GCA_041169945.1 Bacteroidota bacterium | reverse complement strand
TAATGATGATTATCGGTATTTTTTAGGGCTAGTCATAAACTATTTTTTATTCATGAAATATATGATTATCGGGGGATAAATCATTTATTTGATGATAGTTTATGGCTATCCTTATTTTTTTGAAACACTATTTAGGGCCTGCTGAGCAACTATAGGTAGACTTTGATGAGTGTTTTGGTGGGGGCACGAATCTTCAATCCAACGACATTAATTTAAATTTACCATTTTAAAGCATATTGGTCAACTTTTATACACTTTACACGTTTCAAAACCAAAGTAATGGACAAAGGTTATGAAAACGAAAGAAGAGATTGTGAATGATTGGTTGCCGAGATATACTGGTACACCTTTGGCTACTTTTGGACAATACATCTTATTGACAAATTTTATCAATTATGTAGAAATGTTTGCCGCAGAATACCAATGTGACATCATTGGGCGTGACAAACCGATGCAAACGGCTACAGCCAATAATATCACCATTATCAATTTTGGAATGGGAAGCGCCATGGCTGCCACTGTCATGGATTTACTTTCTGCAATCAAACCCAAAGCCGCTTTGTTTTTAGGGAAATGTGGTGGTTTGAAAAAAACTAAAATTGGTGATTTGGTTTTGCCTATTGCTGCTATTCGTGGTGAAGGAACAAGCAATGATTATTTACCTCCTGAAATTCCAGCTTTACCCTCATTTCGATTGCAAAGAGCAGTTTCATCAACCATCAAAAAACATGAAAGAGATTATTTTACGGGTACTGTTTATACCACCAATCGTCGTGTGTGGGAACACGACGATAAGTTTAAGGAGTACCTCAAAAATATAAAAGCCATGGCCATTGATATGGAAACCGCTACGATTTTTGTGGTTGGTTTTGCCAACAGTATTCCTCATGGTGCTCTGTTATTGGTATCTGATAATCCAATGACTCCAGAAGGGGTTAAAACGTCTGCTAATGATCAAAATGTAACCAAGGTTTTTGCGCAGCAACATTTGAAAATTGGTATAGATTCTTTGGCCGAACTAAGAGATTCTGGAGAATCTGTGAAACATTTGGTGTTTGAATAAAAATGGGTAAAAGTTTAATGCATAGCATTGTGTAAGTGCTTGCATTAGATAGAGGCAAACGCATTTTAAAAATCGGTTTAAAAGCTTCATTCCAACCCTATCGAAAGGTGAGAAAGCTAGGCTTCTATCACAAATTTGTGATGCATTGAGCCATCAGCTTCTTGTTTTAAGAAATCAATTATAAAATATATCGGGATGTAAAGTCCTTCTCCTTTAGGAGAAGGGTTGGGATGAGGCCATAATCAATGAATTGCGTATTGTTTTGTTTTTAATGCGTTTGCCCTGTTGCATTAGACTTTTGTTTTTTTATGAATATTTTTTTAGGGAATAGGGAATTATTTTTTAGTGTTGAGGAGGTGAAAAATTATTTCACCCAAACCGTTTTGGCGTTGACGAATTCCATGATGCCCCAAAGCGAAAGTTCTCGGCCATAGCCAGAATTTTTAATGCCACCAAAAGGAAGTCTCGGATCTGATTTTACCAAACCATTGATAAAAACAGCACCAGCTTCAATTTCTTTTGCCAAAGCCATGCCTTTTTCAAGGTCTGCTGTCCATATACTTGCCCCTAAACCAAATTTTGAATCATTGGCAATGGCGATGGCTTCTGTTTCATTGGCAACAGCCATGATAGAAAATACGGGGCCAAATATTTCTTCATGGTAAGCCAAGGTTTCGTTGTTGATATTTCCTAAAACAACGGGGGAGTAGTTTGCTGTTCCTTCGATATAGGAATTTGTGCCATACAGTAAGGTTGCACCGTCTTTTATACATTGGCTTACTTGTAGATGTACCTCTTTGGCAAGGTCATTTCTTGCCAAAGTTGCCATTTGAGTAGTGCTTTCTATGGGGTTGCCAATGATAATCTCTTTAATTTTTTCGATAAGCAGTGTAGTGAATTTTTCCATCACAGAAGCTTCAATAATAAATCGTTTAGCGGCAATACAACTTTGTCCAGCATTCGAAAGTCTCGATTTAATAGCTGTGGTGACTGCTAAAGCTAAGTCGGCATCGGCCAATACAATAAATGCATCATTTCCCCCTAATTCGAGTACCGTTTTTTTGAGGTGTTTTCCTGCATTTTCTGCAACAGAAGCACCCGCTTTTTCGCTACCTGTAATGGTGACAGCCTTGATTGTCGAATTTGAAATAATATTTTTAACTTCTTCACTTTTACAGAATATATTTGAAAATATTCCTTTTGGAAAGCCACTTGCTATAAATAATTTTTCAATGGCTTCTGCACATTGAGGTACATTGGAGGCATGTTTTAATAGTACCGTGTTTCCTGCCATCACCGTAGGTGCTGCAAACCTGAATACTTGCCAAAAGGGAAAATTCCAAGGCATTATGGCTAAGACTACCCCAATTGGCTCATAACGAACATAGCTTATTCCTGCATCTGAATCGATGCTTTCTTCTGCAAGAAAATCTTCGGCATTATCAGCATAATATTCACATACTTGAGCGCATTTTTCTACTTCAGCAATTGCTTCTTGAATGGGTTTACCCATTTCGGCAGTAATTAATTTTGCCAAGTCTAATTTTTGGATTCGTAGGTTTTCTGCACAGTCACAAAATAAGCGAGCCCTTTCCTCAAAGCTTGTGTTTTTAAAAGAGCTAAAGGCTTGTTGAGCTGTTGAAATAAGAACATCTTGTTCTAAAGCAGAGTGAAAATGGTATTCTTTGAGAATTTCACCATTGAAGGGATTGGTAGAAACTAACATCGTATGGTGCTTTTGGGCAATATGGAAAGATGAAAAATGGCAAAAAAAAGAGGAGACTAAGCTCCTCTTTTACTACTTTGTATTGTTTTTACAGATTTTGCAGGAGCAGGTTTTGCTGTTTTCGCTTTGCTGGCAGCAACAGGTTTTGCTGTTTTGCTTGCTTTAGTAGCTTTAGCGTTTTCTGTTTTTGGTTGTTCTTCTGAATGAGCAGTGGTCACTTCTTCGGTGCTTGCATCAAACACTTCTGGAAGTCCTGTTGCCAAAATTGTATACCAACTTACTAATTTTTTGATGTCAGAAGGATATACCCTATCACTATCAAAATCAGGAATAATAGTTCCTAAAAAAGCTTTAAGTTCTTCGTTTGCTGCTTTGGGAGCGATTGGAAGTGTTAATCCGTGTTTGCTATGAATTTTAACAAATACCTCTTCAAGCATCACATTTCCTTCTGCACTTGTGGTGTAAATTGAAATTTCTTTTAAAATTGACACTTTGCTATTCGCATTGGCAACCAATTTAACTTTTTGACTGTCAATTGATTCTAGGATTACGCCAGTTCTAGTTGGCTTTAACACCCTGAATAATCCACTTTTTCCAGAAACAGAGGCAATGTCGCGTAAATTCATTTTAAATACTTTAATTGTTATTGATTAATAGAATTTGTTTCAAACATAAACAAAATACATTTGAATTAAAAGTCTAATGCTTTATTGTTAGGATTAATAAATGATTTATTTGTTTCGGTAATAAAATTTAAGATTGGTTCTCTCCCAATTACTTTTTCTGAAGAGGTTACAAAATATTCAGGAAATTCTTCGAATAGTTCAAGAAGCTTGGTTTTAAATAAGGCAATATTTTGTTCCGTTTTGAGGGCCGATTGTTTGTCAGTTTTTGTAAAAATTAAAACAAAAGGTATTTCATTCATTCCTAACCATTTGATAAAATAAAAATCCTTTTCTTGAGGAGGAAGTCGTGAGTCAATGAGTACACAGATGCACATCAGGTTAGCACGTTCTCTAAGATAGGTATTAATCATTTTTTTCCACTCATCTTTTTTGTTCTCGCTCACCTTAGCCCAACCATAGCCTGGCAAATCTACCAAATACCATTGGTCATTGATATTGAAATGATTGATGGTTTGTGTTTTGCCTGGTTTAGAGGAGGTTTGGGCCAGTTTACTATGGTTGGTCAACATGTTGATTAAGGATGATTTTCCAACATTTGATCTTCCAATCATGGCATACTCAGGCATATTATCTGGTGGACATTGACTAAGTAATACGCTACTTTTGATGAATTCTGCTTTTTTAATTATCATGTTTTGTGAAGATAAGAATACAAATATCTTGCTTTTTATTGTTTTTTTTATCTATTTTCGAATGTCAAATATTTATTTGCATTTAACTACAAAATTGAAATATGAAACTTTCCAATGTTTTTATGAGTAAAGCTTTGCTAGGGATATTTTTAACGGCTTCGTTATCAGTGATTTCTTACAATGCGATTGGTCAAACAAGTGCTAAAGATATAAAAAAAATCGAGAAAGAAGCCTATGGTTACTTTGATATCGATGAATTTGCAGATGCCTTGCCATTGTTGTTGAAATTAGACAGCTTAAAGCCTAATGATGCGCAAGTTTTATATAAAATAGGTGTTGCCTATTTTAATTCACATGACCAATTTGATGCTTTTAAGTATTTTGAACGTGTGAGAACGATGGATTTTCATAAAGACCATCACATGTTGGATTATTATTTAGGCTTATCATATCACTTAGATAATAAGTTTGATGATGCGATCACTGCCTTAGAAAAATACAAAGCAGAGTTTTTATCTGACAAAGATTATGAAACACATTTATCGTTGGATGACATTGATAGACAAATAGAAAATTGTAGATATGCCAAAGAATTGGTTAAAAAACCAGTAAAGGTAAAAGTTGAAAATTTAGGACCTACAATCAATACGCCAGATCCTGAATATGCTCCTGTAATTTCTGCAGATGAATCAAAACTGATTTTTACCGCAAGACGTCATACGACCTCAGGTGGTGAAAAAGATTTCGCAGATAACCTTCACTTTGAAGATGTGTATATCTCTTATAATGATGGAAATAAATGGTCAACAGCAGAAAATATGGGTGCAAATGTAAACACTGCAGACCATGACGCTAGTATAGGTTTGTCACCTGATGGTCAAGAATTGTTTATTTATAAGTCAGACAAAAAAAATGAAAATGCTGGTGATATTTACATGAGTGATTTAGAAGGTAAAAATTGGTCTGCACCTATTAAATTAGGGGAAAGTATCAATACGATTGGCATGGAAAGTCATGCCAGTATTACAGCGGATGAAAAATTGTTGTATTTTACAAGTAATAAACCTGGTGGTTTAGGTGGTTTAGATATTTATGTAAGTAAAAGACTTCCTGATAATACTTGGGCCTTACCTAAAAGTTTAGGCAATAATGTGAATACCAAATATGATGAAGAGGCTCCCTTTATTCATCCTGATGGTAAAACATTGTATTTTAGCTCTAAGGGTCATAAATCAATGGGTGGATTTGATATTTTTAAATCAGAGTATAACGAAAAAAACGATACTTGGTCTGAACCAGAAAATTTAGGGTACCCAATTAATACGGCTGGTGATGATATTTTCTTCGTTTGGACGCCAGATGGTAAAAAAGCTTATTTCTCTTCTTATAGAAATGGTGGCTATGGTCATGAGGATATTTATCTTTTAACTAAAGAAGAAGATGAGAAAAAATCTTTAGTGGTGATCAAAGGAAATGTTTTGTCTGCTGTAGATGGCAAACCTGTTGGTGCCATTATCAACGTAGTGGATAATGAAACTAAAAAAGTGGTGGCCTCTTACAAAGCCAATTCAGCCACTGGTCATTATGTAGTAATTTTGCCTGCTGGTAAAGATTATGGTTTAAGTATTGAAGCTAAAAATCATTTGTTTTATTCTGAACACGTTTCAGTACCTATAAATACGTACAAAGAAATTCAAAAAGATTACAAGGTTGAGCCTATTCAATCAGGAAGTATGATTAATTTGAATAACGTATTCTTTGAAACCAATTCATCTGAATTAAAAGAAACTTCATTTCCTGAATTAGATAAAGTAGTGAAATTATTGAACGATAACCCTACTTTGTATTTTAGAATTGATGGCCATACGGATAGTATTGGTAGCAAAGATTATAATTATATATTGTCTAATTTAAGAACAGAATCTATTGCTCAATACTTGGTTAAAAAGGGTTCTTCTCCTAAAAGGTTAATTACCGTAGGTAATGGCGATGCCGAACCTGCAGCCGAAAATAGTACTGAAGAAGGTAGAGCTCAAAATAGAAGGGTAACGATTACTTTAATTGACTTTGAAAAAGACAAACCTTTGTACCAAGCGTCTTTAGACAAACAAGTAAGAATGTCAGAGAAATTTAAAAATACAAAAATGATTAAGTCTGACAAGGTAGTGGTTGATCCTAAAGCTAAAAAAATGGCTGTGCCAACCTCAAAGACTTTCCCTGATACTTGTGTTTATTTCTTTATGAATGATGTGAAAGTGAATGTGGAATCGAAACTTATTCTAGATCAATTATGTAATTTAATGTTGGCAAACCCAAATGTTACGGTTGAATTAGATGGTTTCTATAGTGTTAAAGATGGCGAAAACCCTAAAAAACAGTTGTATTTTAAAAGAAGTGTTTGGGTTGCCGATTATTTAGCAAGTAAGAAAATTGAAAGAAAAAGAATAGTCTTGAAAGACTTGGGTGGCGAAACGATTGATGGTACTGAAGTGAGAAAAGACAGAAACCATAACCGTCGTGTAGAAATAAAAATTATCGGAAGATAAGCTATACATCATTTATTAAAAAAAGGGGCTAATTTATAATTAGTCCCTTTTTTTTTGTTTTTTTTGTGAGATTTAAACAAATATCAATTACTTTCGTAAACGAAGCATTGTCTAGGTTCGAATTAGTAAAAATGAGTCAAAAAAGATTACGTTATATTGTTTTATTAATAGTTTTACTATCTCAAACATGTATTGGGTATGCCCAAAAAGATGTTGAATTGGTAAAGCTTGGTGATGAAATGTATAGTTTCGGTAGTAAAAAAGACGCTTTAGATATTTTTTTAAAAGCCATTAACACCAATGATAAAAATGCACGTGCTTATTATATGGCAGGAAAATGCTACCTTGATAATAACCAAAAAACACAAGCCTTAGATTTACTTCAAAAAGCATTTAAATTAAATCCCAAAATTGGAGACGACATACTTTTTCTATTGGGAAAATCTTTGCAGGGAATCTACAAATTCGAGGAAGCCTTGGATTATTATGCTAAATTCAAAAAGAAATTATTGGCAGACAAAGAACACAAAGAATCCAATACTGAAATTTTAAAATTAGTGGATCGTAAGATTTCCGAATGTACCATCGGGAAGGAGATCGTAAAAGATACCGTTAAATTGAATTTTAACCACACACACGATTATATCAATTCTGCCTCTTCTGATTATGCACCTGTTATTAGCAATGATGAAAATACTTTGTATTTTACTTCTCGTAGAGAGGGAAGTACCGGTGGGAAAAAAGACAATGACAACGAATTTTTTGAGGATATTTATGTCACTCGTAAAGTGGATGGCAAATGGTCTAATCCTGAAAATATGGGAGCTCCTATCAACAGCGAATTCCATGAAGGTTGTATTGGGGTATCTAAAGATGGGAAAGAACTGTATATCTACAAAGAAATCAATGCCGGTGATATTTATGTGTCTAAATTAAAAGATGGAAATAAATGGTCAAAACCTGAGCCTTTAAGTGCCAATATCAACACCGATTTCTATGAACCTTCTGTTGCTTTGGCTGATTCGGGCAAAACCTTATACTTTTCAAGCGATAAACCTGGGGGGCAAGGTGGGCTAGATTTGTACATGAGTAAAAGAGATGAAAAAGGGGAGTGGGGGGAAGCCGTAAACTTAGGTCTTGAAGTGAACAGTGCCGCCAATGAAGATGGCCCTTTCTATGATCAAACTACCAAGTATCTTTATTTTAGCTCTGCTGGCCATAAAGGGATGGGGGGGTATGACGTTTTTAGGGCAAAACAAGATTCGATTACCCATAAATGGAGCAAACCTTATAACTTAGGTTATCCTATTAACTCTCCTGATGATGATATCTATTATACCCTTTCTGCTGATGGAAAACGTGCTTTTTATTCGTCTTTTAAACCAGATGGTACGGGGGATAAAGATATTTTTGAAATGGATTTCCCTATTGAAGAATTGAAGAAAAAAGATACCTTAACAGTTAAAAAGAAAATCAATAAGTTAGCAGACCTTAAACGCAAACAAGAAGAAGAATTAAAACTCAAACTTGAGGTGGAAGCAAAATTGGCGGAAGCGAAGAAGAAGGCTATAGAAGATTTGCACCATAGAGAAGAAGAGAAAAAACGTCAAGATGCAGCTTTAAAAAACAAACAATTAGAATCGGCGAAAGCTTTAAACAAGCACGAACAAGACGAAATTAAAAAACGTGTTGATGAACAACATAAACACGATCTTGATAAAAAACATAAACAAGACCAAGCTAAAAAAGAGTTTATCAAAAAAGACCAATTTAAAAAAGATTCTATAGTAGTCATCAAAGGTAAAATTGTAGATAAAAAAACGGGCAAATCGCTGCAAGCTACCGTGGAAGTCTATGATGGTAAAGGGGTGACGATTCTTAAAACAAAAGCCAGTGCTGATGGTACTTATAGTTTTAATTTGCCTGCGCATTTATTGCCCGAATATTCTATTTCTGTTGAAATTGATGGCTATATGTACAATGCTAACGACATCAAATACAATAAAACCGACAATAGAAATGTCTTACAAACCGATGTAGTGATGTCAAAATTAGATACGGGTTTTAAAACGGTATTGAAAAATGTGTATTATGATATCAATAGTGCATCACTTAACGAATCGTCTTATATTGAATTGGATAAGTTGGCTAAGATGTTAAAATCTAATCCTGCTCTTAAAGCGCAAATCAATGGCCATACAGACAATATCGGTCCTGATGCTTATAACATAGAACTTTCTCAACAAAGGGTAGAGGTAGTGGTTGATTATTTAGTTGGGAAAGGAATTAGTAAAAATAGGTTGACAGGTAAAGGTTTTGGTTCATTAAAACCTATTGCTTCAAACGATGATGAATATGAAGGCCGTGAATTAAATAGACGTACCGAATTTGAAGTGGTGAAATAATGCGATGCATTTTGAAGCTTAGCCCTGATTTTTTATTCAATAAAGTTTACTTCATTTTCTAGGGTAATCCCAAATTTCGAAACCACAGAATCAATAATAGCGAAGGCCAATTGTTTGATTTCTGCTCCTTTGGCTTGTCCATAATTTACCAATACCAAGGCTTGATTTTTATGTACACCTGTATGGCCAACAACTTTACCTTTCCATTCACATTGTTCAATTAACCAACCTGCGGGTACTTTCACAAATCCTTCTTGGGTTGGAAATGAAGGCATTGATGGGTATTTTTCTTGAAGACTAAGGTATTGTTGTAAGGGTATTTCAGGGTTTTTAAAGAAACTACCCGCATTTCCCAATACTTTGGGATCGGGTAATTTGCTTTGACGAATGGTACATACCGCCTCACTGATGGCTTTAATCGTGATATCTTGAATACCACTTTCTGCTAAGGTTTGTTGTATTGCCCCATAAGATGTGTTGTAAGGCTTTGTTTTGTCTAGTTCAAATACGACTTCCACAATAATGTATTCTCCTTTTAACTTACGCTTAAATACACTTTCTCTGTAGCCAAATTCGCATTGCGCGTTGTTGAAGGTATGGATTTCTCCTGTACGAATATGTAAGGCTTTTAATTCTTTGAATATGTCTTTGATTTCTACCCCATAAGCACCAATGTTTTGCATGGGAGAGGCCCCTACACATCCGGGAATCAAGGACATGTTTTCGATGCCGCCTCCAATATTTTGATTTACGCAAAAGCGAACGAAATCGTGCCATACTTCTCCTGCTGCCACTTGTATGATGGCTTTTTCTGAGGTATTGCTAATGAAATGTATGCCTTTTAGGTTTATTTTAACGACCAATCCATTAAAATCCTTACACAACAATACATTACTTCCTCCTCCTAAAATTAACCTTTCATGATGGGTAAATATTTCCGATGCGATTAAGGCTTGAAGTGCTGCAAGTGTATTTATTTCTACAAAATATCTTGCATTCACATCAATACCAAAAGTGTTGAAAGCTTGTAAGGAAATGTTTTCTTGAATTGTCATGGAGGTAAAATTGAGGGTAATATATTTATTGAATACGGGCGTTTTCTTTGGCCAATAAATCAAATATGGCCAAGGCTTCCTGTTCAAAATGTATCGGATTTTCAAATGCGAGTAGTGTTTTTAATTTGGCACTACTTACTTGTAGGGTGTTGCTTGGTTTTGAGGTGTCTTGGGTATTGATTTGTATGGGAATGTGGCAATTCGCATACTTTAACATGGCTTGTTGTACATAATCGGCAATTTCTTTCATTTGAAAGGTTTGTTCACCACTTAAATTATAAGTATCATTTGGCGCTTTTGCAAGACGAACAATTTGTTCCATGACCTTACATACTGTTCCCATCCAAATAAAGTCTCTAGAGGCTAATCCATTACTTTTCAGTATAATTTCTTTTTTTTCAAAAGCCATTTTGGCTAAATCATTTAAAATTAAATACCACTTTGAGGTTGCTGTATCAATTGGGCAACCATAACTGTTGGTGAGCCTAATGATGGTATAAGGCAATTGATGCGTCAAATGGAATTGCTTCACATAATATTCTGCAAATAAATGGGTACTTGCATAATCATGGCGTGTCAATAATGGACTTTCCTCCGTGATATTGCCTTCAGATACGCCGTATACATGAAATGTAGAAAAGTAAATGAAATTTTTAAGTGTTGATTTGTCAATCGCTTCCAAGATGTTTCTTGTGCCCTTGGTATTGATTTCTAAGGCTAATGCCGCATAATTGTCAACAAACATATCATTGACACTTGCGGTGTGTAGGATATAATCAAAAGCAATGTGGCTTAATGTAGCCTTGCATTCTTCCAAAGAAGCGATATCGCAACTGATATATGTGAAGTTTTGATTCGCTAGTATAGGGCGTTTATTTTTAGCCAGTACGTATACGTCAAATGCAAGCGCCGTAAAATGCCTGGTGAACCAGGAACCTAAATTGCCTAATCCTCCGGTGATGAGTATTTTATTCATAGTGTTGGGTTATCGGTTTACTTTATCTTGTTTACGGTGTAATATGATACAGTTAGGTAAACTTGAAATCCGTAAACCAGTACACATAAACTTACCTGTCTTTTACAGCCCAAGTATATGGAATGTCGTTTTGATGTGGATCACAACGGTGAATTTCATTTGGGTCATGCGGAATATCGGTATTGTTAATGACCAGCGCTTCTTCTGTCCCAATGCCCATAAAGCCATTCCACACGCCAGGAGGAACGGTTACTTGCACATAATTGTGCTCTCCCATACATACCTCTTGGGTTTGTCCGTAAGTAGGCGAATCTTTTCTGGCATCATACAAGGCAAATTTTATCATGCCTTTCACTACCACATAATTGAGTGTCATTAAGTCATGTAGGTGCCATCCTTTGACTACGCCAGGATACACCGTTGAAACATACACTTCACCAAATTGCGTAAAATTACTATCAGACGTTTTAAGGATGTGCATGATGCGTCCTCTGTCGTCGCAAATTACTTTTTTAGCTTGAATTATTACGCCTTCTATCATATATGATAATGATGTTTTAGTGTGATATTGATATAACTATGGGAATCCATTTTGGGAATCCCTTTGGTAGAATCATTTATTTTAAGCTCCAAGGTAATCCTTTGGCTTGTGCATCTGTAATGTATTGTTGTAGGTCAGTTAAACTGCGTTCCATTACATCAAGTTGTGGATTATTGTAATAGTCCTTGTACCAATTGGTGGTGTGGGCTATGGTTTGTTCAAAATGCCAAACAGGCTTCCATTGTATTTGAGCGGCAGCTTTGGCGCAATCTAGCTTTAGTAAATTGGCCTCATGGGGTTGGTTTTTATTTTGAATCACTTCAAAATCTACTGTTTCCCAATGTTTTTTGATGTGTTGAATCACATTACTTACTTCACGGGTGTCGTCTTCATCCGGACCAAAATTCCAACCATCGGCTATTTTTTTATGGCCTTCTAATAACAATTGTCCTAATAACAAATAGCCCGACAATGGTTCTAACACATGTTGCCATGGACGTGTCGCATGGATATTTCTGATGCTGACGGTTTCTTTTTTTGCCGTAGCTTTAAATATGTCTGGTACCAAACGGTCTAGTGCCCAATCTCCACCACCAATTACATTGCCTGCTCTCGCACTGGCCAATAGTTTATCGGTATGTTGGAAAAAAGAGTTTCTATAGGAGGAGGTGACCAATTCGGCACAACCTTTAGACGCACTGTAGGGATCGTGACCACCCATAGGGTCTGTTTCTTTGTATCCAATTTGCCATTCTTTGTTTTCATAGGCCTTATCGGAAGTGATGTTGACAAAGGCTTTTACGCTTTCTGTTTGAAGGGCGCATTCATACATATTCACAGTGCCTATGACATTGGTTTCAAAGGTTTCGACGGGGGCATTGTACGAATACCTTACCAATGCTTGGGCCGCAAGGTGAAAAATGATGTCTGGTTTGTACGTGTTGAAAACTTCTTGTAAATGCTTACGGTCTCTGATGTCTCCAATAATGGAGGGGATGTCAAGTTTTAAAAGTTGAAAATGGGTGGGCTCGGAGGGATAATCTTTGGAGTATCCAATGACATTAGCTCCGAGTTGATGTAACCATAAAGCAAGCCAAGATCCTTTAAATCCTGTGTGTCCTGTAAGTAAAACTGTTTTGTCTTTATAAATATTGTTAAACATTGCTATGTGTTATGTTGATTTTTAAAAATGATTATGTAACATAACAAAAATACAAATTTTAAGCAATTATCTAATTTGTTTTATCATTATTCCATAAATGAGGCAATTTGTTCAATGTTATAGATTTTAAGTATATCAACTTATTAGGATTGTAATCCAGAAAAGTTGCTATATATTTGGATTGTAATCCATAAAAGAGGTATTTTTTAGAAATGGTATATTTAAAAATATCCTATTATATGGATTGAATTCCCGAAAAGTCGCTATATATTTGGAATGTAATCCTTAAAATTCGGTTTTATGCTAGTTAGAACAATAGAAAATGACCTTATTGATAAGCTTAATAGTAACAAAGTAATTATTTTACTTGGTGCAAGGCAAATTGGAAAAACAACTTTATTGAAGAAAATTCAAGAAATAAAAGGTAATGTATTGTGGCTAAATGCTGATGAGCCTGATGTGCAAGCTATGTTTGAAAATGCTACTTCTTCAAAATTAAAGGCTTTTATTGGTGATTATAAAACTGTTATTATTGACGAGGCTCAACGAATTAAAAATATTGGCTTAAGTCTTAAATTGATTCATGATACCTATCCAGAAATCCAATTGATAGCCACAGGTTCTTCTGCTTTTGAGTTAGCAAACAAAGTAAACGAACCGCTTACTGGCCGTAAATGGGAAATGCAAATGTTTCCATTGAGTTTTCAAGAAATGGTAAACGCTCATGGCTTATTAACCGAAAAACGTTTGCTTGATCATCGATTAGTTTATGGTTATTATCCTGAAGTGGTAACTGCCAATGGTAATGAGCAAAATATTTTAAAAGCCTTGTCTGATAGTTATTTATATAAAGATATTTTACTTTTGGAGGGGATTAAAAAGCCTGAGAAATTGGTAAAATTGATGCAGGCTTTGGCTTTTCAAGTTGGAAATCAAGTGTCGTATAATGAATTATCACAAACTGTTGGACTCGATAATAAAACCATTGAGTCGTACATTGCTCTACTCGAAAAAACCTTTGTGATTTTCAAATTAGGAACCTTTAGTAGAAATTTGAGAAGCGAATTGAAATTTACCAGAAAAATATATTTCTATGATAATGGGATTAGAAATGCTTTGATTGGTAATTATCAATTGCCAGCCTTAAGAACTGATATTGGTGCTTTATGGGAAAATTTTATTATTTCGGAACGAATGAAACGCAATGTTTATTCACATCATTATGCCAGTGGTTATTTTTGGCGTACCAAAGAGCAAAACGAAGTTGATTTAGTAGAAGATTATAATGGAGAACTTTCGGCTTTTGAATGTAAGTGGAATACAAAACGAAACAATAAAATTAGCCTTAGTTTCAGAAATGCTTACCCCGATGCAAAATTAGCCATTATCACTCCCGATAATTATGAGGACTATGTGATGTATTGATTTTTATACATGATAAATTTTTGAAAATTATCATGTATAAAAATCAGAATGTATATTTTAAAAACCATTTATATGAAAACTAAAAACGATATTTTAGATGTAGACTTTATTGGGGAACAAGCTCCAGTAACAGTGGAAGAAGAAAAAACTTTGAACGATTTTTTTAGACTCAAAAAAAATAATAAAAAGAAGAAGAAATATTCATCTTCAAATTTAATATTGTAAGTCTGAAGACTTCATTCATTTTAGGCCCAAGTGATCGCTAAAGCTAAACACTTGAGCCAGATACAGAACACTTAGCCCATTGGAGAAACGCAAATGCAGCCCAAGGTTGTAGACCACAACCTTGCCACTGTAATTGAATAAAGCATATATATTCATCTAACCATTTTTTGTTGGTCAAGAGGACCAAAGGCTCAAAGTGCCAACCAAGATCCTTTAAATCCTGTGTGTCCTGTAAGTAAAACTGTTTTGTCTTTATAAATCGCATTAAACATGGTGTGTCGTTTTTTTGATTTAAGTTTGCGGCTTGCCAATATAGAAAGCCGCACACTTAAATTATTTCCAGTTTTTCCAAGGAGGAGTGCCCGTTTCCCAGAGCTCTTCCAATTTGTTTTTGTCACGGAGGGTGTCCATGCATTGCCAAAACCCATTGTGTTTGTAGGCTTTTAAGTTTCCTTCGGAAGCAAGTTTTTCAAGTGGTTCCTTTTCAAAAATAGTTGGATCACCATCAATGTAGTTGACGACTTCTGGTTGACAAACAAAAAAGCCACCATTGATCCAAGCGTTATCACCTTTGGGTTTTTCTAAAAATGAATGAATGGTTGCATCGTTTTCAATACCTAAAGCACCAAACCTTCCTTCAGGTTGAATGGCGGTCATGGTGATTAATTTGCCATGGGCTTGGTGAAATTTTACCGTATCAGCGATATTTACATCGCAAACGCCATCACCATAGGTCAATAAAAATGGCTCATTGCCAATGTATTTGGCCGCACGTTTTATTCTTCCGCCTGTAAAGGTGTTTAAGCCTGTGTCGATTAGGGTAACTTTCCAGTTTTCAGAAAAATTGTCATGAACTTCTGTGCTGTTGTTTTTAAGGTCAATGGTGATGTCACTTTGATGTAGGAAATAATTGGCAAAAAATTCCTTGATGACATAACTTTTATACCCTAATAAAATCACAAACTCATTAAATCCGTGTTCTGAGTACGATTTCATGATGTGCCATAGTATTGGTTTGCCACCAATTTCCACCATAGGCTTAGGTTTGTTGTCTGTTGCTTCGCTTAATCTTGTGCCGAATCCTCCGGCAAGTATGAGTACTTTCATCTTTTTAGTGGTTAATGTTGCGTGATGAATGTTTAGTATTTTCTAAATTCAAGCCAACACTATTTTATAGTTGTAAATATTTAAATGATGATTATAATTTTTTAGTTGATTACTCAAAACTAAACACTCCAACCTCATCACTAACTAAGTTTTTTGTTTCTTTTTCTTTGCTGCGGGGAAAAGGATATTGTTTAAAATTAACCTGTACCCAGCAGAATTAGCATGAAGATTTAGGTCTGTAGGTTCTTCTCCAACAAAGTGTTCGTAATCTTCAGGGTCATGACCACCATAAAACGTCCAAAAACCTTTGCCTATTGTGCCATGTACATATTTAGCTTCTCCAATAGAGGCATTTTCGCCCATAATTACCACTTCTGATTTGATAAGTTTTTTCTTAAATCCTGTGGTTTGTCCCATAAAGCCTTTGATTGAGCTGGTATGGTTTTGGGTGAGCATGGTCGGAATAGGGTCCCATTTGGCTGAAAACTGAAACAAATTAAAGTAATCGTTGTCTTCACTAAGTCCTCGTTCTATTTTATTGTTGTCAATATTGGAGTATTCGTATTCGTAAGGACTTCTTACCAAATTAAAATTTCTAAAGGCAAGGGTTTTGGTGAAATCTAATTGGTTTTGGGCATTGGGATCTGCAGGATCACCATCGTACATTTGTTCGCAAATGTCCGTTCCTTCTGCCGATAGGGCAATGTCATAGGTGTCTGTAGCCGAGCACATGGCAAATAAAAAGCCACCACCAGTGACAAATTCCTTGATTTTTTTAACGGTGGCAAGTTTGAGTTGAGATACCTTTTTGAAGCCATGTTTGCGTGCCGATTCCTCATAAGAGCGTTGTTGCTCTTGGTACCAAGCGGCATTGGCATAGGAAGCGTAAAACTTACCATATTGGCCTGTGAAATCTTCGTGGTGCAAGTGTAACCAATCGAATTTTGGCAGTTCATTGTACATCACTTCATCGTCAAAAATAACCGTATAGGGGATTTCGGCATACGTCAATACCATGGTCACGGCATCGTCCCAGGGTTGTTTGGTTTTGGGAGAATAGACCGCAATTTTGGGTGCTTTTTCTAATTTAACCACATCCATATTGACATCTGCGGCGCTCAAAGATACCGCCAATTCATTGCGTTCTGTTTCGCTAATGAGTTGATAACTAATGCCTCTTGCCATGATTTCTTTTTCAACGCTAACATTGTGTGCCGTCACAAAACTTCCGCCCTTGTAGTTCAAGAGCCAATCCACTTCTTGCCCTTTGTTGATGACCCAATAAGCGATGCCATAGGCTTTAAGATGGTTGCGTTGAGATTCGTCCATAGGAATCAAGATAGACGTAGCGAAGCTAAAAAAACTCGAAAATAGTAATATGGCGCTGAATAGTAATTTCATATCTATTTGTAAATTTATAAAATTTGACCCGAAATATCAATGTATTAAACGATGTAGTGTGTTTTATTTTATAATACCCAAATCATGACTGTTTTACCTTTGTCGTGGGACAATACTTTAGTTTAAAAATGGGACTTTTATAGGGTTTAATTTGTTGTGAATTTAAATTGATTGTTGCTGGTTACACGCCAAAATCTTTCAATAATTTGATTTCATTGCGGTATAATAATAATTTTTTGTCGTTTTCGAGGTGCTTTAATAATCGTGAAATCACCACGCGACTTGTACCCATTTCTTCTGCAATTTGGTTGTGTGACAACTGTAATGCCGTTTTTCCTGAAACTTTTGCCTTGTTGGTTAAATAGCTAATCAGTCGTTCGTCTAGTTTGTGAAAGGCAATAGATTCAATTGATTTCAATAATTCATTGAAACGTTGGGTAAAACTATTGAAAATATAGCTTTTCCAACTAGGGTATTTGATTAACCATTCATCTAATTTGTCGTGAGGAATGGCCATCAAAGTTACATTGTCTTCTGCAATGGCGCGTATTTCACTTTTCTTGGCTTCCATACAACATGAATAGGCCATGGAACAACTTTCATTACTACTTAAATAATACAGTAAAATTTCTCTGTTGTCTTCATCATTTTTCATTACCCTAATGGTGCCTTGAATAATGAAAGGCATGAATTTGATAGACATGCCATAATCCATAATACATGCACCTTCTGCATAGGTTTTTAGGGTGCCGAGGTTTAAAATTTCGTCTACCAATGCTTTTTCAAAAATAGTAGTCAAGGTGTTGCGTAGTGTTTCCATCGAGATAAATATAAGTCAAAATTACTGTCGACACAAGTGGCTTTTTCTAGTGATGTTACTGTTTTTTTGATTTAGCCCAATCATTGCAGGTAAATATAGTGAGTATTAAAAAAAACAATTGCCATTGTGGGTGTTTTTTCTATATCTCGTGTTTATATTAGGCCATATTCTCCATTATTTTAGTATTTTTGCAAACATTATTTGTATTCCTTTAAAACGTACTCCTGTGTCATTTGAATCCTTAAAACTTACTGCACCCTTAACGGCTAATCTTGAAACACTTGCTTTTACCGTTCCAAAACCCATTCAAGCAAAAGTTTTTACGAGAATTAAAGGAGGTCAAGATATGATCATTGTTGGGCCTGAAGGAAGTGGTAAGTCAACGCTTTTTGTATTGAGTGTGATTGCTCAATTGAAATTTGCTTTTGAAATGGCTCCTAGGGCATTGTTTATGGTGCCAACCAAAGAAAAAGGGATTGCATTAGAAACGTATTTGCGGGATTTGGGTACAAACATGAACCTTAGGGTGGCCGGGATGTATAACCATGTTGATATTGAATACCAACGTGAATTGTTGAGAGATGGATTAGACATTGTCATTGGAACCCCAGATCGAATTTTGGCCTTGTACATTAGGTCGGGCATTAATTTGACCAAATTGAAATTTTTTATCATCGAAGATGCAGAGGAAATCATCAAGCAAAATCAACAAGTGATTATCAAAAATATTGCAGATAACCTTGGCAAATGTCAACATTTGATGAGTGCTTCCGAAACCTCTGATAAACTCAGCAAGTTGGGTGGGTACTTTTTAATTAATCCCTTAACGGTGT
>JBEAZU010000260.1:0-7367 GCA_041169945.1 Bacteroidota bacterium | reverse complement strand
AACTTGCCGTTAATAGAGCTCGTTTATCAAACACACCTGCTATTTTCTGGTTAGATGAAAACAGGGCACATGACCGTGAAGTGATTAAAAAAGTGACTACTTACCTTAAAAACTTCGATACCACTGGTTTAGATATTACGATCATGAATCCTGTGGCGGCTACAAATGCCACTTTAATTCGTTTGAAAGAAGGCAAAGATACAATTTCAGTAACAGGTAATGTATTGCGTGACTATTTAACAGATTTATTCCCTATTTTAGAATTAGGTACGTCTGCTAAAATGTTGTCAATTGTTCCTTTAATGAATGGTGGTGGTTTGTTTGAAACTGGCGCGGGTGGATCAGCTCCTAAACATGTGGAGCAATTTGTTGAAGAAGGGTATTTACGTTGGGATTCATTAGGTGAATTTTTGGCTTTGGCTGTTTCTTTAGAACATTTAGGGCAAACCCAAAACAATCCTAAAGCCTTGGTTTTGGCCGAAACGTTGGATGCTGCCACTGAATTATTCTTAGCAAACGATAAATCTCCAGCCCGTAAAGTGGGTCAAATAGATAACCGTGGTTCTCATTTCTATATTGCATTGTATTGGGCGCAAGCCTTAGCCGCACAAACCAAAGACCTTGATTTGCAAGCTACTTTTAAAACCATTGCAGAAGAATTAACCGCAAATGAAGCTAAAATCAATGCTGAATTGATTGGGTCACAAGGTAAACACCAAGAAATTGGAGGTTACTACCAACCTAAGTTTGAGTTGGCAAGCACATGTATGCGTCCAAGTGGTACCTTTAATACAATATTGTCAGCATTAACCGCTGTAAAAGCCTAATTTTTAGCATTGTATTGAATTAAAATAGTCCCGATAGCATCGGGACTATTTTTTTGATATCCCATTTCGCTTTTCGTAAATGATGACTCCATCCAATCCCAAAAGGGGGTACAAAGTGTTCTAAATCCTATAAATATTACTTCAATAAAATAAGCAAGCGTGAACTTGATGAGCCCGAAAACCAACAATTTTTTCCAAAATGTCTACGAAGTATGCAAGCTTATTCCTTATGGTCGTGTAACTTCTTACGGGGCAATTGCCAGCTATTTAGGGGCTGCTCGAAGTGCACGCATGGTGGGTTGGGCAATGAACAATGCGCATACGATGCCTGAAATTCCTGCGCATAGGGTTTTAAATAGGGAAGGGGTCCTGACAGGTAAGTTTCATTTTGCTACTTTAACTGACATGCAAGAAACACTTGAATCTGAAGGAATTATAATAGTTAATGACAAGGTGGAAGATTTCAAAAGGGTGTTTTGGGATCCTACTTTAGCATTGCTTTAAAACTTGCTATGCTTTGTGTTAGTAAGGTAAACCATTTGGGCGAACGCATTTCGGTGGGTGATTCACAACAAGCATGTTGATGAGCGCAAGTGTGCATTTCTTCTGAAAGTACATGCGTTTCAGGTCTTATGGTTTCATTGTTGCGTATTGGTTTTAGCGTATCTTCTGATTCGCTATCGGTACCATGCAAGATAGCTTGATCCAAGTTTGGTTGTCCTGCGTTGATCCAACAAGTGTACCATAAGGCAGCGGTACAAGCAATGGCCGATTTCATTTGTCGTTCTACTTGTCCGGCCAAACGTTGGTGGTAAGCTTTGGCATATTTTTTTGCATACACTTTAATAGTTGTAGCGCCCCTTTGCTCAAAACTATACTTTTTGTCTTCCCTACATTGCAGGCTTAGCTCTTTTTCAAAAGTCAGTACTGAGTCAAGTGCCAAGTGCGATCTTAGCACGATTTGCCAAGTAAAATCAGCAATTGAATTAACATATAATGCTTTACCAGTAAACAAATCATACTGATTTGCATACAATTCGGGTAACCGAGATTCCCAAAAACCATGAATTCCATGCTGATTGCTTAATTGGCCATTGTAATTTTTAGTGGTATGCAATGGTACATTTGCATCGGCCACATAATGGCCCAAATCGGCAGATAACCGAATGATGTCATTTTGGTTGTGCTCGAGAAAGGCTTTGGTGAGCGAATAACATACCTGTTGAATATGCCAAGGCACCATGCCCATTTTCATTAATGAATCATCGGTAAATTGTTTTTTAATTTGAAATAAGTGATGTGGCAATTTATACAGGGCACTGTCTCCATAATCTTCCATATCAATATAATGCCTGGCCGCTTCTTCTTTGATGAGATACCGTCTTTTGTCAGGTGCCGTTGCTTTTTCTGTAAGTTCATGTAGGTGTGTTTTGTAAAATTTAAACATGCCTTCAGGTAAAGAATACACTGCGATATGATTGATTTTTTTATGCGCATAAAATCCCCAAGGATAGACTTGGGTTACACTTAAATATGCCAACACCACACAGAGAATCATTTTAAAATACTTTGACATAAAAAATAAGGTTAAAAAGGAATTTGTTTTCCAATACTAAGCAATAATTTATTGGAATACAATTATCCTGGCTTAAAATAATTAAACAATACATTAACTGTAAGTGGCTTATGTTTTTTATTGATGAATGTCTATATTCTTAATCAATTTCATTCGAATGCCAAAATGGAAACGCATTAAAACAAAATAATACTAAAATCATTGATTTAGGCCTCATTCCAAGCCGTCTCCTAAAGAAGAATTGCTTTACCTTCCGGTGAATTGTAATCTTCATTACTTCATGCAAGAAAATGATAAACCAATGAATCACAAATTTGTGATGGAGGTCTCTTTCTATCTTGTCGATAGGCTTAGGGTGAAGCTTTTTAAGCCGATTTTTTTTAATGCGGATGTCCTAGAATGCCTAAAATCATAGTGTTTAATTAAGAAAATTTTATTAATTTCGTCACTTACGAATATGTTAACTTATGAAGATAATAGTTCTACTAATTGCTTTAGTTTTTTGTCAAAATAACATCATCAAAGCACAAGCCATAGACCCCATATCGCTTGAAAAAGAGGCTAATGATTTTTTTCGCACACTCAAATACCGCTCCGCACAAGAGGCGTATCACCTATTGGATAGTCTTCAACCTGGAAATTCAATGTTTGCTTACCGATTAGGGGTGTGTTATTTACACAATGGGCACAAAAAATTAGCCTTAGATTGTTTTTTAAAAGTGGCACAACATCCCGAAAAATGTCCTATTGAGTATTTGTATTATTTAGGAAAATCATACCATTATAATAACAAATTTGACGAAGCTTGGGAGCAATTTAACCAATATAAAAATTACGTAGTCTCTCACCATTTGGGCAACAAAGCTAAAATAATTGATATTGATCGACGAATGGAGGTTTGTAAAATGGCGAAAGAGATTATGACCAAACCTTTAGACATTAAAATCACCTCCTTAGGACCTTTGGTAAATTCACCTTTTGCAGAATATACGCCTGTGGTAACGGCAGATGAACAAAAAATGTATTTTACTGCCCGCAAACCCAATACGACTGGTGGTTTAAAAGATGCCTATGATGAAGATTATTTCGAAGATATTTATGTGTCGGAGAAAACAAATATTGGTTGGGGAACACCTAAAAGTGTGGGCGAACATATCAATACCAATAACCACGATGCGGTGGTTGGCATCACCGATGATGGTCAAAAATTAATCATTTACAAACATGTGCATAATGAAATGTTTGATGTGTATTCGGGTGATTTATTTTACAGTGATTTATTGGGAGATCAATGGACTGAACCACAGCCATTTGACCATAAGATAAATACCATTCACTGGGAACCAAGTGCCCATTTGAATTCAGATGAAAACATATTGTTTTTTTCTAGCAATAAACATGGTGGTTTAGGTGGCACAGACATTTACTTGTCAAGAAAATTGCCTGATGGCAGTTGGGGAAAAGCAGAAAATTTGGGTCCTCAAATCAATACCATGTATGATGATGATGCTCCTTTTATGATGCCTGATGGAAAAACACTTTACTTTAGTTCTATGGGACATCGTAACATTGGGGGACATGATATTTTTAAATCAATACTTGATTCTACGGGTAAATGGTCATTGCCTCAAAACCTAGGAACCCCAATCAATACCCCTGACGATGATTTGTATTTCTCTATTTCTGCCGACGGAAAAAGGATTTATTTTTCTTCCATTAGGGAAGATGATGGCACCAGTAATTCAGATATATATATGGCTGAGCTGTCAAAAAGTGCTGAACATGTGGTGGTGTTAAAAGGAACAACGTATAACAATGCCACTAAATTACCGACTGATGTTAAAATTACCACCACCAATTTAGCCAATGGCCAATTGGTAAGTGAACACCATTCTAATATTTCGACGGGTAAATATACCATTGTTTTGCCTGAAGGTAAAAACTACAAAATTACGATTGAAAAAAACGGCTATTTATTCCAATCTTTTAACCTAGATGTGCCTATCAGTAAGTCGTTTATAGAACTTGAAAAAAATGTGTATGTCGATACTTTACTTTCTGGAAAAGAAACCTTTTTGAGGAATGTTTTTTTTGAACATGGGGATTATAAATTGACTGAAAATTCTACGGCTGAACTCGATAAAGTATTTGAATTGTTAGAAGCTTACCCAAGCATGTTTGTGGAAGTGGTTGGTAATATTGATGACATGTTAGATCCTGTACATAATAAATTTTTGTCTGAAAATAGGGCGGCGAGTATACAAGAATATTTGGTTCAAAAAGGCATTGATGAACAAAGGGTAATCGCCATGGGCTATACCGATGAGGGTGCTAACAATAGCAATATTGAAGAACGGATTGAACATTTTAAACCTACGCTTCATATAGTTAGTTACATGAATTTTAATTACAACCGTGATAAGTTAAAAACACATGCCACTGCTAAAGTAAAGCATCATAAACATGGAGAACCTGTGATAGGTCATTTTTTGCATGAAACAATTTATTTTCCAGAAAATGAAACAAGCGCTTTGCATAAATTTTCTGTCCGTCAATTGACACATATTATCACTTTATTGAACAAATATCCTAGTTTAAAAATAAGGATTGAAGCCCATTACGAAGACAATGTGGAAGTAAACCATAACCAACATTTGGCCATTGCTCGTGAAAAACTTGTTTTTGATGAGTTGGTAAAATTAGGAGTTGACACCCATCGTTTGGCTTTGGTGGCTTACCGTGAAAAACCAACGGGTAATATGAATGCTGTACATGAAAATTCATTAAAAAATAGAAGAATTAAATTTAAAGTGTTAGCGTTCTAGTCTATCAATCCACGAATATTATCTTAAAATGAAATTTTACAACAAGTGTATTTTAGTTTGCTTTTTGGCCATGATTACCCTTCATGCAAAAGCCATTGATTTGTCTCCTCAGTCTCAAGTGAGCATCATTACTTGTGGCCCTGGGGATGAGTTATACTCCATATTTGGACATTCTGCGGTGAGGATTTATGATACCACTTCAGGGATGGATTTGGTTTTTAATTATGGCACATTTGATTTTAGAACGGAAGGATTTTACATCAAATTTGTGCGTGGAAAATTAGATTATATGCTTGATGTGTCTTCTTTTAAAGATTTTATCAATGTCTATTTAGCCGAAGATCGTGATGTAAAAGAACAAGTGCTTGACCTTACCTTGTCTGAAAAACAAAGTGTTTTTCAATTTTTAGAAAACAATTACAAAGGGAAAAACAAGTATTATAAGTATGATTTTTTCTTCGACAATTGTACGTCAAGGGTAAGGGATTTATTGTCGACAGTATTGGGTGATCGTTTGGTATGGAATCAAAAGGTGAATGTGGATGATAAAACTTTTAGAAAAACGTTAGATGACTATATTGTGACCATGCCTTGGGTTAAATTTGGTTTTTACCTCGGACTTGGGAGCGTTACCGATCGTAATCCTACTTTTTATGAAGCCATGTTTTTGCCCGATAAATTATTTAAAGGCTTAGAATTAGCCAATATTCAAGGAAGAACAATGTATAAACCACTGGTTATAAAAACCAATGTGCTCTATACCGCTGATGCCAAACGTGCCGAAAATATACCATTCGTAACGCCTGACTTAATCTTTGGCTTATTGCTGGTGTTGGTGTTGGTGATGAGCTATTGGCAATTAAAAAATGGAACCCAACCTTATTGGTTAGACATGTGGTTGTGGACAAATGCGGCTCTCGCAGGTATTTTAGTGCTGTTTTTGTGGTTTGGTACCGATCATAAAGCTACCGTAAATAACATGAACTTCTTATGGGCAAACCCTTTAGGTTTGCTTGCCCTTGGCACTTTGGTCAATAAAAAAGTCTCCGCGTTTAAACTTAAAATTCAATACATGATTTTAATATTGAATTTCAATTTAGCCATTGGTAGTTTGTTTTTCTTCCAAAGTTTTCATCCCGCCTTTGTGATGATTATGTTAATGCTTTCGGTGAGGGCTGCGGTGAATATTTGGTGTATCAAAAAGGCAAGTATCCAATAAATTAAAGCAAGATATTTTAGTCTTAACCCTAATTATATACAAGTGAGTAAAAAGCAAGCACCCAAACCAACTGTTAAGCAACCGATTGCTGCTGTTATTCCTCCAAAACAGTCTTTGTTCACCATTGCTATCCATAAAAATTTATTGGTAATGGTGGTTTGTTTGATTACCATTTTTGTTTTACAAAAACAAGTGGTTGGCTATCATTGGGTATGGCAAACATTAATCAAAGAAAATTTAGACATGCAACACAAGTATCCTAAAATTTCTGACCAACAAAAAGGGGAAATGAAAATGGGGTATGACATTACCTATATGAATTATTTGGTTGAAAAAACACCCGCCAATGCGGTTATTTTATTTCCAAGCGCAGAGGTGATGTTAAAAGATACTACACCTGACCAACCTAAATTCAGAACAAGCAGCGGTGGTATTTATACCCCATTATGGGTGCAATATTATGCTTTTCCAAGAAAAATTGTGTTTGCCAATGAAAAAGGTAAAAACCCCAATTACAATAAAATTACCCATGTTGCCATTGTAAATTATTCGGGATACGAACATATTACTTATCCGATTGACAAATCAAATAGGTTAGGCGTAGTACCATTCAAATTGACTAAATAATATAAACAATATTTTATAATGATTGTTATAGGAATAATACTCTTGTTTTTTGTGGGTTTATCAATATTAAATGCCATTTCTGATCAATTTCAATTGTTAGAAAAAATAGGTTTGTCACTAATTATTGGCTTGGCCTATTTTAGCATTGTGATGCTTCCCCTGGATTTGTTGGGTGTAAAAATCAACCAGTTATCCTTGTTGTCCACTGGTTTTATGGCCATTATTGCTTGCAATATTAAAAATTACAAACTTATATTTTCGGGCTTACATTTTGACACTGAAGAAATTAAACG
>JBEAZU010000259.1:0-4169 GCA_041169945.1 Bacteroidota bacterium | reverse complement strand
GTTATGAATACGGTAAATCAAATGCATCTTTACTTGAACTCTAAAGGATATTTTAAAAATAAAGTAAGTTATGACACCACACGTTTAGGTAAAAATTACTTTGTAAAATACCTCATCAATGAAGGCAACCCAAGCATGATTGATAGTTTAAAATATGATGTAAGTGATACCGCTATGGCACATGTTTTACAAGACCATTTTAAAGCATCGCTATTGCAAATAGGGGTGAAATATGATGAAAATACACTTAATTTAGAGCGGGAAAGGATCAATAAATTATTGAAAGATAATGGTTATTTTGAGTTTGCTCGTCAATATATCAATTTTGAGATTGATACCACTCGAATCGACAAATTAGTCATCACCCTTTCGGTTGATTCACCTCCCAATGCAAGCAAACATATTCGCTATCAAATTAATAAAGTACAATATTATTTTGATTATTCGAAGTATAATAAAATCATTCAAGATTCCATAATATTGAACAATATTCAATATTATTATTACAACAAACGCTATTCAGAAAAGGTATTAAACAGTAAGAATGAGTTAATTACAAATGAGTTTTATAGTTTCACAAAATCTCAAAATACGCAAAGGAATGTTTCCAATTTAGACATGTTCAAATTTGTGAGTGTGAATTTTGTTAAAACAGATACCTCCGAAAACAAGCTTACGGCCTTAATTAATGCGACTTCCTTACCTAAATACCAAGTAAGTGATGAATGGGGTGTAACGGTAGGTCAAGGTCAAGGCTATCCGGGACCTTTGGCCAATTTAACCTTTATCGATCGGAATATTTTTGGTGGTTGTGAAATTTTTGCGATAAATCTTCGTGGATCCGTGGAGGGACAACCAAGTTTGACTTCGCTTACCAATGCTTATTTATCTCCTACTTATGAATATGGAGGTAATGTGTCTATTACTTCACCTAAAGTTTTGATTCCTTCAAGATTCAAATACAAATTTAACAATAACAATCCCAAAACGAAATATATTTTTAGTTACCAAAACACGATTAGGTATGAATACACCCGTGGCATAGTAAAAGGGGCAATCAATTATTTATTTCAAAAAGGACTTTATTCAAGATTTACCATTACTCCATTAGATTTAAGTATTGTTAATACCACCCGCATTGAATCAGATTTTAGTAAGCGACTTTCAGAGTTAAAAGTCAAAGGTAATAACCTTCAAAACAGTTTTTCAAGATCATTCATTTCTAATTTAACCATCAATTATCAGTTCAGTAATCTTGACAATACTACCAATCGGTCATCGTCGTACTTAAAAATTAGTGCAGAGGTTGGTGGTTTAACCTTACATTTACTTAATAACCTGGTCGGAGTAAACAATAACCTGATTTTAAAAGAGGGGAAATTTTTAGATTTAAATGTCTATAATTATTATCGTTTTGCAACAGATATGAGAAAATACGTACTCATAGGCAAACACAAAACACTCGCTTTTAGGCTTAACGCTGGGTATATTGCCCCTTATGGTGGTGCCAAAGATGTTCCCTATGAGAAATATTTTTTTGCAGGAGGAAGCAATAGTGTTCGGGCTTGGCAACCTAGAAGGTTAGGTCCTGGTTCCTATAGAGAGTACGATTCCCTCACAGGAAAATACAGTTACCAAACAGAAAGACAAGGAACCATTTTGATAGAAGGTTCTGTTGAAACACGATTCAAAATTATTAAATTTTTAGAAGGGGCTTTATTTATTGATGCCGGTAATATTTGGAATAATTTACCCGATTCACCTACGATATCAACCTTTAAATTAAATGATTTTTATAATCAAATTGCAGTAGGAGCAGGCTATGGTTTAAGGTTTAATTTCACCTATTTTATCGTTAGATTTGATTTTGGCTATAAAATTTGGGATCCCTCACGACCTGTAGGTGAGCGTTATAGAGGTAATAAAATCACATTTAATTCACCATTAGGAGAAACCAATCAGATGGTTTTTCAACTTGGTATTGGCTATCCCTTTTAAACATACTCAAATGGAAAAAGATCCTTCTAAACAAGAAATTGAAGCTTATTTCAAATCACTGCAAGATCAAATCTGCCTTGCCCTAGAAACGGCAGATGGTAAAGCAACATTTGTGGAAGATGCCTGGGAGCGACCTGGTGGTGGTGGTGGAAGGTCTCGTGTTATTACCAATGGTGCCGTGATTGAAAAAGGGGGCGTAAATTTCTCCGCTGTGCATGGCGCAACACCAGAAAAAATTCTGGAAGCATTACAATTACAAAACGCTGATTTCTTTGCGACAGGAGTATCGTTGGTGATTCATCCTCAAAACCCTCACGTGCCTATTATCCACATGAATGTACGTTATTTCGAGATGAGCAATGGGGTGAAATGGTTTGGTGGCGGCATTGACCTTACACCTCATTACGTGGTAGCAGAAGATGCACAATATTTTCATACTCAATTAAAAACGGTATGCGATAAGCACCACGCTTCTTACCACGAAACATTTAAAAAATGGGCGGATGATTATTTTTATATCAAACATAGAAATGAAACACGTGGCATTGGCGGTATCTTTTTTGATCATTTAAAAACGACCCCAGACATTTCTTTTAGAGAACGATTTGATTTTGTCAAAGAAGTAGGGGATAGTTTTGCGGATATTTATACCCATTTCATGTTGAAAAACAATGCTATTCCTTTTGATGAAGGCCATAAAAAATGGCAATTGCTCCGTCGTGGTAGGTATGTTGAATTCAACTTGGTTTATGATAAAGGCACTAAGTTTGGATTGGATACTGATGGGAGAACGGAGTCAATTTTAATGAGTATGCCCCCTGTGTGTAATTGGGATTATAACGTACAAACACTTCCCGGAACTGAAGAATTTAAAACCCTACAATTGTTAAAAAAAGACATCAACTGGATATAGGTAACTGTTTGTAAATCTGTAAAATATGTTAGAATATTTAAATCAAATAGACCGCAGTATTTTGGTGTTTTTTAACCAGCAACATCGCCCACTGTTAGATGAGTTGATGCTGCTTATTACCGGGAAATACATTTGGATTCCTTTATATGTAGTGCTCATTGGTTTAGTGGTTTATAAATTTAAAAAGACAAGTTGGGTGGCAATCCTTGCCTTGGTACTTACGATTACAGCGGCCGACCAGTTTGCGTCTAGCTTTTGTAAGCCTACTTTTAAGCGACTTCGTCCATGCCATGATGAATCAATCAAAGCTCAGTTACATATTATGAAGCCTGCAGGTAGTCAATATGGCTTTATTTCATCACATGCTGCCAATACTTTTGCTTTGGCAACCTTTATGTTTATGGCATTTAAAACCGATAAAAAATGGATAGGGTATTCATTGTTTATTTGGGCCGCATTGGTGTCAATAAGTAGGGTTTATTTGGGGGTGCATTATCCTGGAGATATACTCTTTGGAGCCATGACGGGTGTTTTTTGGGCTTGGTGCTTTTGGAGAATAAATCAAAAAATTGCCACTTATTGGTTAAGTACTATAAGCATCAGTAAAGTTTAAAAAAAAATCAGTACAATGTAGCGTATACATTGTACTGACAATCATATTAATTTCTCTTATTGATTTCATCTCTAATAAAAGCAGCCTTTTCGTAGTCTTCATTTGAAATGGCTTCTTCAAGCATTCCATTAAGCTGATCTACAGACATTTCTTTCATTAGCTCTTCTTTTGTTTTGGATTTGCTTTCTACCACTTCATGGGTTTCGTCTACCTCGTCCTCTTCTTCCGTATCACTCAATACGATGCCAGCCTCTGACAAAATAGATTCGGTAGTATAAATAGGTACCCCAAATCTAAGCCCTATGGCAATCGCATCCGAAGGACGAGAATCGATTTCCACTGTACGGGTGCCATCCGTAGAAACAATTTTAGCAAAAAACACCCCTTCACGAAATTCAGAAATAAATATTTCTTCTACCGTAAAGTTGAATTTTTCTGCAAAAAACTTAAACAAATCATGGGTCATGGGTCTGTTTGGTTCTATTTTTTCAATTTCAATGGCTATGGCTTGGGCTTCAAACATTCCAATGATAATTGGTAATCGTCTGTTGCCTTTTTCTTCCCCTAATACCAAGGCAAAAGAGCCTGTTTGAGATTGACTAGAAGACAGTCCTAATATGTCTAATTTAATTTTATTCACTTTGA
>JBEAZU010000258.1:0-2728 GCA_041169945.1 Bacteroidota bacterium | reverse complement strand
TTGCCTTAAGTACTGGAAATGGATCGTTTCCTTTGGAATAAAAACGTCTGGTTAAGATTAATCCGTAATAAAATTTTGAAATCAATCCAGTTTCAAAACTTTCACGCGTAATCATTTGGGTGTTTTTAGCAGGATCTTGAAAAATGCCACAAGCAGTACTTCCCAACCATTCATTTAATGTCGCCCTTCCTAAAACATCAATTTGAAAACAGCCATCACTTGATGCCGCGCCACCATGATCGCTTATATAATCAATAAATTCATTTTGAAACGGAAAGTTTTCAGGCGTTTTGGTATAACATGACATGTCAATTTTATTGGGTGGAATACAAGCCCCACCAGAGGTTTCATTGATTAATGTGGCAGCGAAAATATTGATGTCAATATCAGGGGTAATCATATTTTTAAACAACATCCAACCATGTGCCATGGCAATGGCAAAAGTAGGTTTATTGCAAGGTACTCTCCAATCTAAAGTAGTCCACAGGTTATAATTACCTGAACCGGCATTGTTTTTAGAAATAATACCACTTCCCAACCTGATTTCACCTTCAGTTGATAAAAAAGCATTGGTGTCAATCTGGTACCGACATGGTACATCTGGACAATTTTTGGAGTAATCTGGAATCGTTTGTCCTATAACAAAATGACTATTGAATAAGAAAAACAGTAAGATATAACTAACTAATTGATGGGATGCTGTATGTACTATTTTTTTCATGTATGTTAATGCTAGGTGTTAAAATAAAAATAGGTGTATGTGTTATTATATCGCTTTTATGGCTTAAAAGTAACCTTGATACGATTTAAAATTAATTATTAAAATCCTATTATTTTCAATTTTAGTTATATTTTAACTCTACCTATTCTTGGTCTAATTAATTGTTGGTGTATTGTTAGATGATTTGTAATGTGTAGTCTTTAGTAATCAGTTGTTTAGCTAAAATTGGTGTCAATTTTTTCAAGTATTGATTTTTGCTGGCACTTAAACCTTAAAGTCCCAAACAAAACTTGATTTGCTTGGGACTTTAAGGTTTGAATTGTTTGCTATGTTGTAAAATAAGGTAACAAAACCAAAAGCACTCTATTTACATTTTTCTAATTCTAGTTTTACAAAGTCCATGAGTTCTTTAATATAGCTGGCAGAAAAATCAAATTGAATACCCGCGGTGGCATAAACCGTTTTTATGGATTTTGAATAGCCAAGGCTAAGGGCATCCATGTAGTTTTGTAATCCTTTTTCAGGATTTTCTTTATAGTTTTTCCATACGGCAATTGCGCCTAATTGCGCCATGCCATATTCTACATAATAAAAGGGCACTTCGTAAATATGCAATTGTTTTTGCCAAATATTGTCTTTGAAATCTTGTAGTCCATCCCAATCCACTACCTCGGCTGCAAAGCGGTTGTAAATGGTATTCCATGCAGTTGTACGCGCGTCGTGGCTATGGTTTGGGTTTTCGTATAACCAATGTTGGAATTTATCAATGGTGGCTACCCATGGTAAGGTGTCCATGATGTGCTCTAAATGTTGAGATTTTGCACGTTTTAAGGCTGATTCTTCTGGAAAAAAAATATCCCAATGATCCATAGAAATCAATTCCATTGACATCGAGGCCAGTTCTGCAATTTCAGAAGTTAAACCCCTGTATACATTGAGGGATAGCGGAATGGTTAAAAAAGATTGTGCTGCATGTCCGCCTTCATGAATCATGGTGATTAAATCTTGCAGGGTTGAGGTGGCATTCATGAATATAAAAGGTACCCCAATTTCATCTAAAGGATAATTATAACCTCCCGGTGATTTGCCTTTTCTTGATTCTAAATCCAAATGTCCCATGGCCTTCATGGTTTTGAGGCAATTTCCTAGATAGGGGTGTAGCTTATCAAAACATTGTATGGTTTTTTCAAGCAAATCTTCTCCGGAAGTGAAGGGTACTAAAGCCGGTAGATTTTGGCTATCCACGGCTAAATCCCATGGTTTTAGGGTATCTAATTGCAATGACTGCTTTCTTTCAAGTGTCAATTGGTTTAAGATTGGGACAACTTCTTGGGCAATGGCGTCATGAAAAGTGAAGCAATCTTCAGGGGTATAGTCGTATCGGCCCATGGCCGCAAACATATAATCTCTGTAATTTTTAAAACCAGCATTGGTACTAATTTTATCACGAAGACCAATCAACAGTGTCAATAAATCATCCAGTTCCTTTTTGTCTTGAAGCCTTCTTGTTTGGATGAGTCTGTAAGTTTGTTCTCTTAATGTTCTGTCTATGGCTTGTAATTGAACTCCTGCTTGTTGCAGGGTAATTTCTTTGCCATCGATGGTGAGGGTCATAGCACCCGAAATTTTACCGTAGGTTTGTTGTTCGGTTTGCATTTCAGTGAAAAGGGGAATGTTTTCTTCCCTGAAAATTTGTGCATTGGTTTGTAATTTTTTGCGAAGTAAATCATAGCCTTCTCCTTCTAATGCCGCTAAATAAGGCAATGCCAAAACTTTTTTGTCGAGCTCATTGGCAATGGGTGAAATTTTAGGGTCAATTTCTTCAATGAAATAATTAAAGCTATCTCTAAAGCCTTCGTTTTCTGTATAGCAGGTCATTTTGATATACCTCCAGCCTGCATCTTCTTCTAAGGCAGATTCTAATTCACTTCTATCCAATAACCATTGTTCTAGCGAGGCAACACTGTCGATCTCTCTGTTTAACAACAATTGAAAATAGGGGAGAAT
>JBEAZU010000257.1:0-3031 GCA_041169945.1 Bacteroidota bacterium | reverse complement strand
TATCCACCAAAGTGAAATTCAATAAAGTGTCTGCATTTACGGTGGCTTTGAATAAACCATCCTCATTCAACAGAAACATTTCGTTTGAAGTGGCATTGTAGGAAACGGCTTTTGTGCCATTGATATGTTTGGTTTCAATAGCATTGGCATCAAACCAACTGTCCCCCAAATCATCTGTTCCCCAAATACCTTTGTCAATGACATAAATCCTGTTTCCTTTTTTTGCAAAACCAGCAATCTCTAAATGATGTAAGTTAGGATTGTTAACGGATGTCCATGACGCCCCTTTGTTGGTTGATTTGAATACGCCTCCACCATTTGTGCCGGCCAATACCGTGATAGAATCTATGGCGATGAGGGCTGTTACATCAAGGTTTGTTAGTCCGGTGTTTACTTTTTCCCAATACCTGTCTGCGCTGACAAATCCAGTAAACCTGAATATGCCACTATCAGCAGTAGCCGCAAAAAGGTATTTTCCTGTATGGGTTATGGCAGTTATTTTTCCGCTTTTTAAACCTACAGGTTTGGCCGACCAAGAAGTACCGTTGGTACTTTGGTAAATACCGCCATTGGCAGTGCCTGCAAAAATGAGGGAGTCAGTTTGGCTGTTGTTTTTTTTGATGACACAAAAGGTGGTCACTGTGCCTCCTAATGGCCCTTTTGAGCCAAAGTGAGCAAATGAAATTTGATACATACACAACATGGCAGCAAAAACTGCAATCGATTTGATTGTATTTTTGAATAACATTTTTTTGTTTTTAAAGTAGTATAACGAAAGATAAAATCACTTAAGCCTGACATGGTTTTATCAGGATAAGGTTAGGGATTGAAAATAGGAATGCCTTAACAAATAGGAGGATGAAAAATAGACGTTTGTGAAAAAGAATAGTGTTGCATTACATAGTATGCATCATGTTTAATTGCTAAAAAAGCCAACGTTTTTGCTCCAAATGAATGGTCGTTTCCAATAAACAGCAGTTCGATTTTATCTTTTAAGGTATTGTGACAAGCTTTTTCTTTGGCCGCTTCTTTTTTCATCGCCTTCATATACTGACAATTCCCTCTACATTTGAGCATCGGTTTTAAGCGGTTTTCGCAAAGGTTTTTGGCAATATAATCTTGGTTGATTTTGAAATCAGCCCATATCATTACTTTCATGCTGCATTGGATCAGCATGATACATAAAAGCGCTATGGTGATGATTCTTTTCAAGAGGAGCAAATGTAAGCTTATTTGAATGGCAAATCAAAGTTAAATTTTTTAAAATTGAGGAGATGATTCTGCTATTAACTATTTTATCATTAGCGCTTTCAAATTGAAATTTGGTGACATTTTCAAAATACGAATGTGGAAATTATTCTTGGACTTAATGCAATACTGTTTCACTAAATCAAATGGATGTATTTTTCAATAAAAGGATAAATGCCGATAATTCTAGCTTTGTCATTGATAGGATAATCAGCTGTTCCTGGTACTATAACATAGTTTTTTTCAACACCAATGTCTTCCAGAGCAGAATAATAGCCTCTTGAAATTGAAGGATTTGTACTGTATTTTATTTCAACGGTGGCGACTGCAATTTCAGCTTTGGCAATTATGATATCTATTTCAGCACCAGCGTGTGTTCTGTAAAAATAGAAACTGTATTGGTCACTTAAGCTTGCACGCAATTGGGCCAATACGTAAGTTTCCCATGATCCACCTAATGCAATATGGCCTTGTAGTTGGTCGTAATCTTTTACATCAATTAAACTATGTAAAATGCCTGTGTCACGAATATATACCTTTGGTGCTTTTACTAATTTTTTACTTGAATTAGGAATGAATGGCTGAAGTTGCGTAATTAAAAATGCACCCTCCATAAAATCAAGATATCTTTTTATAGTATTGTAACTTAATCCTAAGGCATTGCCAATAGCAGTGTAATTGGTTAATTGTCCGTTTTGGTGTGCCAGCATGCTCCATAATCGTCTCATCAAAGCAGGTGTTGCGGGCATGTCTAATAAAGGTAAATCTCTTTCCAAATAAGTTTGAATAAAACCTTTTATCCAAAGTGATGCCATGCGGGGCGATGTTGTTAAAACCGCTTTAGGGAATCCTCCATAAAAGAAATGTTTTTCAAATGGGATGGTGTCTTTTAATTCTGCCAACGAAAATGGGTGTAATTCCATTAAATATGACCTGCCTGCTAAGGTTTCGGATATGCCTTTGATAATATGAGGTGACGCCGAACCCAATAAAATAAAACGGCCAGGCCTCGGATTTTCATCTACCAATGACCTTAACAATGAAAATAATGATGGTTTCCTTTGTACTTCATCAATGATAAAAACCTTTTCTGCATTTTCAGTAAGGTATCGTTCTGCGTCCTTTAATTTATCTTCATCTGATGGGCGTTCTATGTCTAAGTAAATGTAGGCTTGCTTGTTGGCTTCGGCATACAATTTTGCTAAAGTTGTTTTGCCCACCTGACGTGGTCCTACCAAAACTACTACAGGGAAAAATGTGGCTAGTTCAGTCAGTTCTGCAATATTTTTTTCGCGATAGAGCATGTTGATGTTGAATATAAAATAGTTGCTTAGCTATATAGGCAATAAAAGTAATCATAAAACTTTGATAATTTCATATTTATCATGGAAAATTATATATCTGATGTATGATTTTCCATGATAAAATACGAATAAAATAGTTTGTTTTTTAATTAACTTGTTGGTTGAGAGTTGTTTTGTTTGTTGTAATTTGTTTTTTAGTGTTTTAGGTTTTTTTGGTGAATAGAAGTGGTTTCTACTGATTTTGACTGTCATTTGCAGTATCGCTATTGCAAACTTTCTGACCTAAATGATGTTTTTCTTCTAAAACTTTGAGTTACTTTGTATGCTAGTTAAAATCAGCTTTATCATGAAGAAACGACATCATTTGTCTTTTTTTAATTCTCAGGAAGAAAAAGAGGAATTAGATTTAATGAGAATGAGGAATTTATCTCATGAAGAAAGAATGATGGAGATGCGTCAATGCATCAATGTAGCCTATG
>JBEAZU010000256.1:0-4196 GCA_041169945.1 Bacteroidota bacterium | reverse complement strand
CTTATACATTGACTAATGATAACTCAAGTCTGAAGACTTGATTCAGCGAAGGGAAGAAACCACCGGGGGGAGTAGTGTCGGATTAAAAATCCTTCGATAGGGCTTCCGAATTGCAAATTCTGAAGAGCGGAAAAAAATCAAACATATTATTTAAAGTCTGACATTTTTTATAAATTTATATATAAATCTAGAAACCATGCATACTATTCAACTCAATATCAATGATGCTATATATGATAAATTTTTAAACTTTGTTGAAAAATTTTCTAAAGAAGAAGTTGAAATTATTTCCGATGTGAAAAATTTTAAAGACAATCAACAAGAATTACAACAAGAATTGTCAGCTATTATTCAGGGTAAGGCCACTTTTTTTTCTCAACAAGAGCTAGACAAAAAGGCTAGTGCTATTTTTTCTAAATATGAAGATAATATACAAAGATAATTTTGTTCATAAACTTGAATTTCTGATTGAATATATTGCTAAAGACAAACCCAAGGCAGCTAAAAGGTTTTATACAGTACTTATAAAAAGCATCCATAAAATCCCAAAAAGACCTTATAGCTTCAGAAAATCTATTTATTTTGATGATGACACTATTCGGGATTTAATCTTTAAAGGTTACACCATTGTTTTTAGAATTTCTGAAAATCAAATCGAAATTTTTGGTTTAATCAATCGGCAGGAAAAACCTTGATGTGATCTATACATCGATTGTTGGCGCACGTTAACTTTTTTAAGTTCCGAAAAATATTTACCCCAATGGATTAAGTCTGCATTTTATCTGGCGCAAGTCTTGAGCGAAGCGGGACTTGTGCCCAAGTATCATTAAAGTCTTCAGACTTGCGTTGTTAATTTTTTAATGCAATATCGTTTAGTTAACAAATCTTGTTGTTTTTTAATCTGTAAAAATCCGCTTAATCTGCCAAATATGTGTGCAATTTGGCCCCGTTTTTCAACGGGGTTCTTTTTCAAAGAATAATCTCGCAAGTGCGGAATGGAACACTGATGTAGCGGATTTTATCCTTAACTACAAGACATTGAATTGCAAATTCTGAAGAGCGGCGTATTACGAAGCATGTAGCCACTCTTTTTTCATCTCTAATTCTTCTTTCGATTCCACATAATCCGGATCAGGAATACAACAATCTACAGGACAAACCGCTGCACATTGCGGCTCTTCATGAAAGCCTGTACATTCCGTACATTTGGCCGGAACGATATAATAAAATTCTTTTGAAACGGGTTCTTGAGGCGCATGTCCATCCACAATACTTCCATCTTCCAATTCCACTTCAGTCAGCGATGTGCCATCAGCCCAATGCCAAACCACATCATTTTCATATATCGCCGTATTAGGACATTCGGGTTCACAAGCCCCACAGTTGATGCATTCATCAGTGATAATAATTGCCATAATTTTATTGTTTAATACTTCAAATATCTTGAAGATATCGTACAAATGCCAATCATTATTTATTATAAGCAATAACTATTGGTTATAATGGGTAATGCAAAACCTTTTAAAAGTATTGGCTAAAGTATTGTTTTGTCCTTGTAATTGTATGAATTGAAAGGTCCTGGCAATTTCAACCCCTTTGATGGCAATGATGCTCAACTCATTTTGTTGGAGTTCTTTTGTGATGGCATGTAAAGACAAAAAAGAAGCACAATCTGCATGCTGCAAATACTGTTTAATGCTTTGTGTACTGTCTAGTCTGATGGCAATGCATACATCTTTGGCATTGATGTTCGCTTGATGTAAAGCGTTAAAGATAACCTCTAAAGTTCCAGAACCCTGCTCTCGCAACACCAAAGGAATTTGAGGCAATTGCTCCGCTTTGATTTCCCCTTTGCTTAAAAACTTCCTGTTAGACCGAGCAACCAATACGATTTCGTCTTTGATGAATGGTTCGTAGGCAATTTGTGGATGATTAGAGATACCTTCCACCACTGCAATGTCAATTTTTTCATGGATAATCAATTGTTGTATTTGCTCGCTATTGCCTTGCAGCACCGTGATGGTAATTTTAGGATAGGTTTTTTGAAACATCGCCAACAAACGGGGCAATACATATTGGGCCAAGGTAGTACTGGCACCAATATTCAAGGTTCCCGAACCGATATCATTTAATTGTGCAATTTCATTTTCTAAAGCGGTATAGAGTTTGAATATTTTTTCTGCGTAACCCAACAAGACTTGTCCTGAAGCTGTAAGGGCAATACTGCTGCCATTTCTAGCAAACAAGCGAACGCCTAATTGTTGTTCTAATTCGTAAATATGCTTGGTTACCGCAGGCTGAGAAATAAACAGTTCATTTGCCGCTTTGGTAAAGCTCAATTTCAATGAAACCGTATGGAATACTTTGAGTCTAAAGTCAAATATCATGGTAAAGCAATTTAAGTACATTGGCACGCAGCCCATCAAATAATTGGGAAAAGATACGCATACCTTTATTACTTTTGCCAAGAATAAAAAAAAATATCCTAAGAAAGCCTGACCTCTTCCTAAAAAAAGTTTAAAGTCGCTACTTTCTCACAGGGTAATTGTTCATTATCGCAAAATTGTTGTTCAAACTCACAGCGTTGTTGTTCAAACTTGCAACGTTGTTGTTCAAACTCACAGCGTTGCTGTACAAACTTGCAACGTTGCTATACAAACTTACAACGTTGTTGTTCAAACTCGCAGCGTTGCTGTACAAACTTGTAACGTTGCTGTTCAAACTTGCAACGTTGCTGTACAAACTCGTAACGTTGCTGTACAAACTTGTAACGTTGCTGTTCAAACTTGCAACGTTGCTGTACATAGCAAAAAAAGCCATCCTAAATAGGAATGGCTTTTTTTGTTATGGTATCTGTCGTGCTGGCTAACAAATAGCCGCTAAGTATAGTACAGCAACAACAAGTATTTATGCTTTTTTTACAAATTCAGATTTTAATGCCATGGCCCCAAATCCATCAATTTTGCAGTCGATGTTATGGTCGCCATCTGTTAAACGAATGTTCTTTACTTTGGTGCCCGCCTTAATTGGTTTTGGCGCGCCTTTTACTGGCAAATCTTTGACAATTACCACCGTGTCGCCATCTTGCAATGGATTACCATTGGCATCCTTAACAACGTTATCGGTAGAGATTTCTGCTGTACTGTCTTCAGGGTTCCATTCGTGGTTGCAATCTGGGCAAACCATTAATGAACCAGTAGAATACGCATAAGGAGATTGGCAATTGGGGCAAAGTATAGAATCGTCTGACATAATGTTTTAACTAATTAAATGAATGGCACAAAGATAATAAAAAACAGGGACTAATGGAATACCAATTGAACAAGGTAATAGG
Organism: Bacteroidota bacterium; assembly: GCA_041169945.1. Classification (GTDB taxonomy): domain Bacteria; phylum Bacteroidota; class Bacteroidia; order Cytophagales; family UBA9547; genus CALPQG02. The sequence goes on along the minus strand of JBEAZU010000256.1, from coordinate 862 downwards.
GCAAACGCATTTTAAAAAATGACTTAAAAAGCTTCCCTCTAATCTATCGAAAGGAGAGAATGCTAGACTTACATCACAAATTTGTGATACATTGCGTCATCATCTTCTTGTTTTAAGCAATAAATGATAAATTTACCGTAATGCAAACCCTTCTCCATTAGGAAAAAGGGTAGAAGGAGGCCTGAATCAATGAATTGAAGATTATATGGTTATGATGCATTTACCCTGAACAAGACTACAAAAACAAAAAACCAAACGCAATGGAAACAATTATGCTTACCCATTCGATCTAACAAACTATACCCAATAGCGATTAATCCCTTCAGGGACTATTTATCCTCCTAGGCTACTAATCAACACCAACCTTACACAAATTCTTCTTTCAAAAATTTAGCAGTATAGCTGATTGTATTGGTGGCAACTTCTCTCGGCGTACCTTCACAAACGATGGTTCCGCCATTTATGCCTCCTTCCAAACCAATATCAACCACATAATCAGACACTTTTATCACATCCATATTGTGTTCAATAATCAGCACCGTATTGCCTTTATCTGCCAATTTATCTAATACCGCAAGCAAATGCCTAATGTCTTCGAAATGCAAACCGGTAGTAGGTTCATCAAGAATGTACAAGGTTTTGCCTGTATCTTTTTTAGATAGTTCGGTAGCCAATTTCACACGCTGCGCTTCGCCACCCGAAAGTGTCGTAGCATGTTGCCCAAGCGTAACATAGCCCAAACCAACCTCATTTAAGGTTTCAATTTTTCTTAAGATACGGGGTTGGTTTTCGAAAAACTCAACTGCCTGACTCACGGTCATCTGTAAAATATCGGAAATAGATTTCCCTTTAAACCTTACTT